>DASTGW010000110.1:0-15616 GCA_035718705.1 Terriglobales bacterium
GCAGCCATGGCTCCCGTTTCCTTGTTGCCGAGCGTCTTCTTCTCGTCGTAGCCGAGCCAGACGCCGCAGGTGGTGGAAGGCGAGAAGCCGACGAACCAGGCGTCGGTGAAATCGTTGGTGGTTCCTGTTTTTCCGGCGAGAGGAAAGTTGATCTTAGACGCGCTGAACGCGGTCCCGTGCAGCACCACTTCCCGCAACATGGTGGTCATGGTACGGGCCGTCTTGGCGCTGATCACGTCCTTTACTTCCGGGAAGTTTTCTTCCAGCACGTGGCCGTTGTAGTCCTCGACCTTGCGGATGTAACGCGGCACTACACGAACGCCATCATTCGGAAACGTGGTGAAGCCACTCACCTGCTCAGTGAGAGTCAGATCGGCCGAACCGAGAGCAACCGGCAGCACGGGCGGGATATTGGAAGTAATGCCAAACTTCCGCGCGTACTCGATGACCGTGTCGATCCCGATCTTGGCCGCCATCTTCACCGCAGGAACGTTACGCGATTGCGCCAGCGCTCGCCGCAGAGTGATGTTGCCTTCAAACTTGTTGTCGTAGTTGTGCGGCGACCACGGGCCAGAGGCGGTGTTGTAGGTGACAGGCGCGTCGAGGATCACGTCGTCGGGCGTGGCGCCATCCTGCTCGATGGCAGCGCTGTATACGTAAGGCTTGAACGATGATCCCACTTGCCGGAAGGCCTGCGTGGCGCGATTGAACTTGGATATATCGAAGTCACGTCCGCCAACGAGTGCTTTCACGTCGCCGGTGGCGTTGTCCAGCGCGAGCAAAGCGCCTTGCGCGCCAGAGTCCTGCTCAAAGCTGACCTTGGCAGTGCTCTCGGAGAGCGAAATCACTTTCACGTAAACGATGTCGCCTCGGGACAGAATCTCGTCGAACTTCTTGTGGGTCGTCCAGGCAATGTCGGCCGGAACCAGCGTCGCATGATAAGAACCGCAACGTAGTTGCACGCTGGTTGGCGTTACTTGGGTGACCAGTGCGTGAAGATAAGTGCCGGCATGGATCGGCTTGTCCCAGTCAGGATGTTCATATTTGTCGATGTCGGTGCCTTCGGCGATCACATTCGGAAGATTGGCCTTCCATCCGTGACGGCGTTCGTAGGCGGCAAGACCATCGAGCACAGCCTGATTCGCAGCTAATTGGAGAGTGGTGCTGAGCGATGTGTACACGCGCAAGCCGCTCTCGTGTACTTCGTCAGTACCATACTTGCGTTCCAGATAGCGGCGAACTTCTTCGGCGAAGTATGGCGCCAGCCAGTTGGGGTCACTCTGTATATGAAGTCGCAGCGGCGCGTTCTTCGCTCGGGCGGCTTCGGCAGCGGTGATCTTTCCGTCTTCCAGCATGGAGTTGATCACGAGATTGCGGCGGCGAAGCGAGCGTTCCGGATTGTTGATTGGCGAGTATGTGTTTGGCGCTTTCGGCAAGCCGGCGAGGACGGCAGCTTCCTCGATCGTCAGGTCCTTCGCATGTTTGCTGAAGTAGTATTGCGAACCTGCTTCAAAACCGTATACTCCGTGCCCGAGAAATATCTGGTTGGCGTACATGGTGAAGATCTGCTGCTTGGTAAAACGGCGTTCGATCTGAATGGAAAGCAGAATCTCCTGCAGCTTACGGTGAATTGACTTCTCAGATGATAGGAACAGGTTTCGCGCCAACTGCATCGTCAGAGTTGAGGCGCCCTGCACTCGAGCGCCCGATGTCAAATCACGATAAGCCGCGCCCACCGCTCGCCACACATTGACGCCGATGTGCTTTTCGAAATCCTTATCTTCGGTGGAGATGATGGCGTCGCGCAGGACTTTGGGGAAGTCGTCGTAGCTGGCGACAATACGGCGCTGCAACGCGAACGATCCGATCACCTTTCCCTGATCGTCGTAGAGTTCAGTCACCGAACTCGGCCGATAACGTTCCAGTTCCGTGACTTCGGGAAGATCAGTGGAGTAAACGAGAAGGATTCCCGCGAAGGCGCCCACAACCGCAGCGATTGCGACCAGCATCGAGAACACGATCCAGCCTGCGATGTGCTTGTTCCGTCGCTTAGGCGGAGTGGCTGGAGGCGCTTCTGTCAGGATGGAATTCATACGGCGTGGAAGCGGGTCAGGTCGGGTTCAGAATAGCACGCACTGGCGGCCCTTTCGCAGTGACAGGACGGGCTCAAAACATCAGGCGCGGCCGAAGCCGCGCCTGATGGGAACACCTGAGAAACTAGGCTGCTTTCTTCTCCGCCGGATGACCATCCTTGTTTTTCAGCACCTGGATGGCTCGCTGCAGCTGCTGATCGTTATCCATGGTCTTCGCTTTCTTCTCGGGCTCGGCGTTGCTGGAGCTGTCATCATCGTCGTCCGGAAGCACGAAGTCATCGTTATTGTCGGCAACCGTGATATTCGGAGTGATAGCGTTGTCCTGGATCGCCTTGCCGTTCGGCGTGTAGTACTTGGCGACCGACAGGATCAAGGCTGAACCGTCGGGAATCGGAATCGTCTTCTGAACGGAACCGAGGCCGAAAGTCTTGTCACCGACAACGTCGCCGCGAGCGTTCTCCAACACGGCGGCGGCGAGTACCTCCGCCGGACCACCGGTGCCGCGATTCACCAGGACAACCAACGGCAGATTCGTGACTGCCTTCTTGGAGTCGGCGGTGAAGGTTTCCCGCGGATACTTCTGGCCTTGCAGATAAGTAATGGTCCCATGGTCGAGGAAGAGATTGGCGGCTGCGATACCTTCCTTCACATCGCCATCGGAACTGTCGCGCAGATCAAGAATGAGCTTCTTCGCTCCCTGGTCCTGGGCGGATTTAATTTTGGCGGCGATCTCCTGTGTCTTGCCGTTCGGGAAAGCGTCGACCTTGATGTAGCCGATGCTGTCCTGAAGTAGCTTCTCGTCGACGGCGGGATACTTTGTCAGGTCGCGAGTGATAGTGAGCTTCAGCGGCTCGGCGCGACGCGCACGCACGATGGAGACGGTCACGTTAGATCCAACGGGGCCTGAGAGCAGGTTCTGCACCTCTGCCAAAGACATCTCGCGTGTGCTCTTGTTTTCGATCGCCTCGATGATGTCGCTGGTTTCGACACCCGCCTTCTCAGCCGCACCACCCGGCAACACAGAAACGACCGCGGCGTAGCCAAAACGCTTGGAAACCGTGGCTCCAATCTGACCTTTGGCCTCACCAGAGTGCGCCTTGACTTCCTTGTACTCGGCCGGCGTGAGATAGCTGGAGTTGGCATCGAGCGATTCGAGCAGCCCGTGCAAAGCTCCGTCGGTCACCTGCGGAATGTTCGGTTCTTCCACGTACTCGGTGCGGATGCGGGAAAGCACTTCACTGAACACACCAAGTTGGCGATAGGCGCCGTCATCGGTTGCGGCGCTGACGCGTAGGCCACCCACAACCGTGAAAATGACGAGAGCTACAGAGAAGACGAGGAGTACAGCCTTGGAAGTTTTGGACATTGTTTACAGATCTTCCCGTCCCGGGGAATGTCGTATGCACATTATAGCCTCGATTCCGAGGCTTTCCCGCGGTGTACGTACCTTTGTTTGGACGCAAGCAGCCGGAAAAGGTTTCCGGAAAATTGAAGCGAAGGAACAACTTACCGCAGGGTGTCGTGGTAAAGGTGCACCTCTAGTAGCAACTCATCCCAAAGGACTTCGGCTGACCTCCACCTCTTCGGAGGAGGGTTCGAGAGTCCCAGAGTGACGGAACAGGTAGCGCAGACCAATGGGAGCCAGGATTGTGGTGAAACCGGCCATGAAGATGACCACGGCATAAGCCTGCTGAGAGATGGCGTTCATCTGCAGGCCGATGAGGGCCACGATGAGGGCCACCTCGCCACGTGGCGTCATGCCGACCCCAACTTGTAATGCTTCCTGCCAGCTTTCCCGGATCATGGGAAGGCCACAACCGACGACCTTGGAGATGATCGCCAGGATGGTGATGATGACGGCCGTCACCAGGACCTTGCTGTCAAAGACGGTTATATCCAGGCGCGATCCCATAACGAAGAAGAAGAAGGGTGCAAGAAACTCGTTAATGCCGTGGGCTCGAGGGCTGATCTTCCATTCGTGATCGTAGTCGGCGAAGACGAGACCGGCGAAGAAAGCGCCAATGATGGCGGCCATGCCAATGCGTGTAGAAAGCACCGACAATCCGAGGCAGATCGCGAGTGCCAGGATGAGCGGGGCATCGTGGGTGCTCATGCGATCCAGGCCGGGGCGCATGCGTCGAACAATGCGCGGTCCGATGAAGATCATGAAGATGGCGAAACCGACGGCTTCAGCCACCAGCACGCCGATGTGCAGCCATTGGAGCCGGGCGCCCATAGCCATGCCGCTGACAATGGTCAACAGCACCATCCCGAGAATGTCGTCGAAGACGGCGGCGCCAAGAATAATGCGCGCCACATGCGTGTGGAGAACGTGCATGTCGCTCATGACGCGGGCGGTAATACCGACGCTGGTGGCGACCATGGCTGCGGCGACGAACACGGCCTCGTGCCGCGGCTCGCCTTTCAAAGCAAGAAAGCCGAAGCCCAAGATGAACGGTACCGCGATCCCTGCCATCGCGACGTTCAGGGCCTTCCGCCCGACTTTTATCAGGTCGGAAGGGCGGGTTTCGAGGCCGACGGTGAAGAGCAGGAAGATGGCGCCAATTTCGGCGATGGAGCCGACGGTTTCTGTGGGGGTGACGAGGCCCGTAGCGTGGGGACCGAGAACAACTCCGGCGAGGATCTCTCCCAGAACTCCCGGAAGCGAAATTTGTTCGAAGATTTCGCCGAAGACCTTTGCCCATACAAAGATGGCAAAGAGTTCGAGGAGAAAGATATCAGCGCCGTGGGGCATCTTGCGTCAGGTACTTTGCCGGTTTTTCCGGCGACTCTTTCTTGTACCTTAGTCAACCGCAAGCAGACCACGAAATTCCAGAGCTGCTGCTTCTGGACAGAAGCGCCGCGTTGTGCCATACTGACTAACCAGTTAATTAATTACGAGAGTTACCCATGGCCGTAACCGCAAAACCCGCCTCCCGCGCCGGAACTCGGGGGAATCCCGAGAAAACGAAGGCTGCCATCCTGAAAGCTGCCCTGCACGAGTTCGCTTCGGAAGGGGTTTCAGGAGCGCGCACGGACGAAATTGCTCGTGCGGCGAATGTGAACAAGGCTCTTCTCTACTACTACTTCCAGGACAAAGAGACGCTCTACGGCGCGGTCGTGGAATCGATCTTCGAAGGATTGCGGGAAGAGATTTTGAAAGTACTCGACAGCGAGCTTCCGCCCACAGAGAAGATCCGCCATTACGTGGGAGCGCACTTCGACTACATCGCCAGCTCACCCCATTTTCCGCGTGTCGTGCAGCAGGAGATGATGCGCGCGGGAAGAAGCAAATCTCCGCACTTGAAGAAGATCGCGCAGACCTACTTTATGCCAATCTTCCAGAAGCTTTCGGCGACGTTCCAAGCCGGCATGGCGTCGGGCGAGTTTCGCGAGGTGAACATTCGCGGCACCATCATCTGCATGGTGGGCTCGATGCTGCACTACTTCAACACAGTTCCTTTCGCGCTCGCAATCGGAGAGCCCAATCCGCTTTCTGCTGAAGCTATTGCGGTACAGCGAGCGGCGGTCATTGATTTCGTAATGCACGCACTCATAAAGGAGAAGGCATGAATCCGCGCAAGTTTGCCGTTCTTCTTGCAGTAATCCTGGCAGTGGCGACCGGGTACTACTTTCTGACCACTGATCGCAGCAAAGGGCTGGAATTGGTCGGCACGATCGATGCCAACCAGGTGATCGTCAGTGCCCGCACACAAGGTCGTATCGAGAAGTTACTGGTTGATGAAGGGACGGAAGTCAAGGCGGGTGATCCGATTGCGGTTCTCGACAGCGCAGAATTGACAGCACAGAAGGCCGCTGCCGAAGCGACGCTCTCCAGCCTTCGCTCACGGGTAGCACAGTCGCGTTCGATGTTGCAGAGCACGAGCGGGAGCATGTCCAGTGATGTTGCCAACGCGCAGGCGCAGCTACAGTCGACGACGGCGCAGCTGGCTGAAGCCCAGGCGACGCTCGATATGCAGCGTCTCGACACGGAACGCGCAGTGAACCTGGCAAAGCAGGGCGTGGCCTCGGCACAGGCGCGTGATCAGGCCGAAGCTGCGCTGAAGGCGGATCAGGCGAGAGTGAAGTCGTTGCAAGACCAGGTTAGCGCGGCGCAGGCACAACTCAAGGCGGCCCAGGCTCGAACGCATCAGACCAGCGCCGCACAAAGCGACGTGGCGGCGGCGCAGGCACAGGCCAACAATGCTTCCGCCGAGATTGCGCGCATTGAAGCGCAGCTCGGCTATACCCGAGTCTTTGCGCCCGTTACCGGAACCGTATCTGTCCGAGCAGCCCGCGAAGGAGAAGTGGTAACACCTGGGCAGCCGATTGTCACCATTGTTGACTTCAACGATACGTGGGTTCGTGCCGCCCTGCCGGAAACCTACAACGACAAGGTCGCTGTCGGCGACACGCTTCCGGTGGTGCTTCCTTCCGGAACCCGCACCGAAGGCAAGGTCATCTTCAAAGCGGTGGAAGGTGACTATGCAACGCAGCGCGATGTAAGCCGGCGCAAGCGCGATATCAAGACCGTGGGGCTAAAGCTGAAGGTCGATAACAGCAGCAAGACATTGGTGCCCGGCCTCACGGCCAGCGTGCTAATCCCGAAAGACGTGATGAACGGCACGCGCGTAGCGGAGAAGAAGTAGTGACGGCAGAAATCAAAACGAGCGGCGCTGTACCGGCGATCGAAGTGAATCACATCGTGAAGAAGTATGGCGACTTCACGGCGGTGGACGACGTTTCGTTCCAGGTAGCCGAGGGCGAAATCTTCGGACTCCTTGGACCGAACGGTGCCGGTAAATCCACGCTCATTCGCATGATGACGACGTTGATTCCGATCACTGCGGGCTACGCGAAGATCTCCGGCTACGACGTGCGCACGAAGGCCGATGACGCGCGGCGGTGCATCGGCGTGATTCCGCAGGCGATGACCAGCGATCCGGATCTGACGCTCGAAGAAAATCTTTCCATCTACGCCAAGCTTTACGATGTTCCGCCCAAACAGAGGAAAGAAAACATCGCAGAACTGCTGGAACTAGTGGACCTGACGAAGTGGCGCAGCGCGCAAACGAAAACTTTGTCCGGCGGCATGCGGCGCCGGTTGGAAATCGCGCGCGGCCTGGTGCACAGCCCGAAGATCTTTTTCCTCGACGAGCCTACGACGGGACTTGATCCGGTATCGCGCGTGGCGGTGTGGGAGATGCTGACGAACATCAAGAACAAGCGCAACCTCACGGTATTGATCACCACGCACTACATGGATGAAGCGGACCGCTTGTGCGATCGAATTGCGATCGTCGATCACGGAAAGCTGGTGGCGCTCGACACCCCGGAGAACCTGAAGCACACGGTGCCGGGTGAGAACGTGATTGAAGCGCAGTTCCTGAAGCCGCCGGCGAACTGGGAAGAACAACTCAAGGCCCTGCCGGACGTGACAGGAGTTCAGAACGAAAGCGCAGACATGTACCGCATTCTCACCAGCAACGGTTCCCTCACCACAACGCGCCTGGTGGAAATGGCGGTGAAGGCCGGCGTGGTACTGAAATCACTGACGGTGCAGAACACAACGCTCGACGACGTTTTCGTGCACTACACCGGACGTCAGTTGCGCGACGAACAGGTGAAGGCGTTTGCGTTCGTGATGCCCACAAGGCCGGGATATTGAGGCAGTCGTTAGTCGTCAGTTGTCGGTCGTTAGCAATGCAGTGAAGCGACCGGCATTCTGCGAACGACTACGACCAAGAACTGACGACTGGTTTTCTATGAACAGAATGCTGGCGATTGTCGAACGGGAGTTGCGAAAGTTCTTGCGCTCCCCTGCCCTGATGATGGTTGCGACCGTGTTTCCGCTGGTGCAGTTGATCGTGCTGGGAAACGCATTTGGCGGGAAGGTGCGCGACGCGCGCCTGGGTGTCGTCGATCAGGACCACGGGACGCAGTCGGTCCGACTGAAGGAAGCGTTCGACGCCGTCCGGGTGAACGTGGGCACGTTCTATCCCGTGTACTACACAGACGACAGGAAAGCTGCTGAAGACCTGCGCAACGGCAAGATCGATGGCGCGATCATTATTCCGCCGCAATTCTCACGGCGCGTGTACATGGGCGAGAATCCACACCTGGCGCTGGTTGTCGACAATTCCGACAACTTCATGTCGTCGACCATGGAGACCAAGCTGCAGGAGGTGGTGCAGGCACTGAATTCGCCGGCAGTGGATTCGCGCATGGTGCAGAAGAGTGTTCTCGAGGTGGTGGAACTCTACCCGTATATCGAGTACATGAAGTACCTGCTACCAGGATCCATCACGCTGGCGATGTTCGTGTCCGTGATGATCGGCGGCGGCATGTTGTATATCGACGACAAGGCCCGAGGCATTCATGAAGGCTATCTGGTCACGCCGATCAAGAAGTCCGAGCTGGTGTTTGGACTGAACCTGGCGGGAGCAATTAAGGCCGTCCTCTCCGGGGTGGTGATTACGATCATTGGGTCGCTGCTGGCGGGCGTGGGCACATCGTTTCATCCGGCGACGTTTGTGAACCTGATGATTTTGATCATGCTGGTCTCGTTCGCCTTCAACGCCATGATGTTCCTGATCATGGTGCGGGTAGACGACCCACTGGTGCCGCGCGCGATCTTCGGCATCCTCAATACGCTGTTGTTTTTCCCCAGTGGCGCAATTTATCCGGTGAGCGCATTTCCGGGGTGGCTGCGTGCGATCGCGATCGCCGATCCGTTCTCCTATGCGGTGCACGGGTTCAAGGCACTCTTGCTGAAAGAAGCAGGGCTGACCGCCATCTGGGGCGACATGCTGTTCCTGGGATTGTTTGCAATTGGGGCGATGAGCCTGGCGACTCCGCTCTTCAAGCGCACACTATAAGGATCCTTAGTAGCTGCCGTTTCCGTTACCGTAACGAATCTTCATCCAGTCGTAGCGCATGCCATTCATCTGCAGCAAATTGCGCAGCTTCGTCATGGTCTGCTGTATCCGAGCTATGAGGAAGTTGTTCTTCTCTACGACCCGGCCATCCTGGATCTGGGAGCGCATCTCGGTGCTGCGTTGTTCCTGGTACTTCTTGTAGTCATCGGAATACGGCCGCGGATCGGTGTAGCGGTCCTGGGCACGTTCTTTAATCTCGGTATTTTGAGCGAAGGCGTGCTGGAACATTTCGTCGTAGCGCGTATACCAGTCGCGGATCGCCATCTCGGTCTCGGCGGGAGTATGTGTCTTCCGGTATTCGCTGATGGACTTGAAGATCAGGTCCGAGTTGTCGACGCCTTCCATCGCCATGTCGGGAAAGGGACCGAGGCTGGACTGAAAGTTATCGTCGGTGATGACGATCTTTGATTTCGCCTTTTGCGGGCTTTTGGTGCTTTTCGCCGCGTCGGCGATGGACGCAGCATCTTGGGCGGCAAGCATAGCCGGAAACAGTGCAAAGACCAGTGCCAGTTGAACGGGACGCATAACTCCAGAGTTTATCGTCGCGGACTCAAAAAGTGATTACGATCGCGGGTACGGGAGGTAACCAAAGTGTTCCCGAATTGGGCTTCTACTTCCTCGAAAACATCGACTCCCAGGAGTGCTGCTCCATCGGCTTGATGGCGGCGACCCGCAAATTCTCCCGCACGTGTTCGGGATCACCCATGCCCACGAGGGCCGTGGTGAGATTGGTGGCGGAGCGAACGAACTGAATCGCCGCAGCGGCGTCCGTTTCAGCGCCGAGCAGTCGTTTCAGTTCCGGCGGCAGTCCGTGGACGAGGTTCCCTTGCGACAGAGTTCCACTGGCCACGACGGCGACACCTAGCTCCTTCGCCTGCACGAGCAGCGATCCGGCTTCGCCATTTCTAATCTGGTTTCCATAAGCGTAGGCCTCGAGCATGCCGAGATTGAAAGGCAGCTGCGCGAAGCGGAAGTGATGTTTGTCGCCTGCGACCTCGCGCGCGATGGCAACCATTTGCTCCAGGTTCAGGTGAGCTCGGTCTGACGGGTTGGAGCGAAACCCGTTCCAGGTCGCCGCGCCATACCACTGGATTTTCTTCGACTTGGCTGCGCCTTCAAGATATTCGAATGCTTTGCGAAGCCTATCGTTGAAGACGTCGCGAGGAACGAAACCTAATTGCGTTTCAGGGTTGTGCAGATAGAAGACGTCGATGGTGTCGAGTCCGGTGTTGCGGCGGCTGCGTTCCAGTTGGTTGGAGAGGTAGCCGGGGGTCATGCAGTGTGAGCCACCAACAATCTCGCCGGCATCGGCGATGCCGCTGGCGAGATATTCCTTGCGCAGGTAGCCGACGGCGTCGGTCGGCATATCGGTATCGAAAGGCAAGTAGCCGGCCTTGCTGCAGACGAGGACCTCATCGCGAGAAAATTCACCCGATTCGACCAGAGTCTTGAGTGCTGCTCCCAGATTCCGTTCCGAGCGCTGGTGCCGGTAGTTGATCGCCGTGTCGAGGACGTTGATGCCGCTGCGGACTGCCGTGGCAATCGCATCGGTGTAGCTGCGATCGGCTTCGTCGGTCGGATCGCCGAGGTAGGTGCCGATGCCGACCGAAGACAGCCAGAGTTCATGGATCCCGGGCACGTGGGCTGACTGGCGGAAGTGTCCAGCTTCTTTCAGTTGGGGAAATCGATCACGATACCGAGCAGTTCCGGCCGGGGTAGAGAATCCAGCGAGCATGAGTCGAGTTTAAATCAGACCGTTTCCGTAATCCGGAACTGCACCACAATCAGTTCGGCAAACCTTTCACGGCCGGCGGCATCTGTACGAACGTTGGGTGAAGTCTGTTTGGGAGTCGGATCTCCTTTAAGCGACAGGAGCGGCTCCTCGGTCAAATTTGGAAAGTCCAAGGAGGCAGCATGAAGTCATTTCTGATCGGGCTGGGCGTTGGTCTTGGCCTGGGTGTTTTGTTTGCTCCCATGAGCGGTGAAGAAACACGGACGCGTTTGAGTGAAACGGCGAACGACCTTGCCGATTCGGCTCGTGACACCGTTGAACAGGGAAAAGATCGTGTGAATCGTGGTGTGAGCGCGATCCGCAGCGCAACCGACCGCATTTCGAGCACGGTTTCGAACGCGGCCAGCAACGTCAGCAGCGAGAACCGTCCGACCGGCACCACGGGCGCGACTCTCTAATTCGGAGCGGAAAACAAATCAGGGCAGCCGCGAGGCTGCCCTGATTTCTTTGTTAACGGCTGCTACTTCTGCATGGGACGGAGAAAGTCGTCGGTGCTCATGGGCGGCATCAGGCGCTGCAATTTTTCGAGCACGGTGCGCTTGTCGCCTTCCGTCTTCGCGGCCTTGTAGTGGCGGCGCAGCGTAGAAATCTTGCGAGCGCGCGCCCAACGGCGCTTAATCTCGCTTCTGCGGCTGGGGGTAGTCATAGAGAGTCTCCAATCGATCAAAAAGGCTGTTGGTTATTGCTAAATCATAGCAGGCGAGAAGGTCAACCTTAGCGGAAATGCTGGATTGGGCCGACTCGGACTTCGAGAGTACCGCCGAGGTCGAGCGCATTGTCTTTTTCCTTATCGAACGTGACCAGTTTGCCGCTCTCCGGGTCGAGCAGCATCAGTTTGCGCGCTTCATACATGCGCTGGTCGTTGGGGTACACATACTCGTCGTATTCGATGGCTTTCAGCGCATAGGGATGACCTCGCCACAGAATCAGCAAAGGGCGCTGGTCGCGAATGCGGCCGAGCAGATATCCCACATCGCGGGGAACGCCCGGGAGAATGACGGCGTCCACTTCCACCTTGCTCCCGTCGGGCTGAACGTAGATGCCTTCCACCGTTTTCTTGATATCAACCAGTTCGATCGCCGCGAGCGCGCAGACTTCTCCGCCGTTAGCCTTGAGGACGAGGTCGGTTTGGGAGAGCGAGAGTCCTTGGCGGCCGAGGGACGCTTCGACGATCGATGCCCACTCCCAGTTCAGGCAAGACTGCTTGGGCTCGGCAAGCTTGAGGTCCTCGATGGTTTCGGTCTGGGGATCGAGTTTGACCAGCGTGGGGCGAGGCTTGGGCTTGCCGGCCTGCGCCGAGCAGATCATTAGTAAGAACAGGCAGAAGCATGCGGCAAGGCGTTTCATCTGGTTCGGCAAGCTTAGTCGAGTGCTGTTGCCGGAAGAAGTCACTACTTCGATAGCAGCGTAAGCGAGTCGCGGAACAGCGAGTCGAAATCCTTTGCGCCGGACTTCGCCACGGTTGTCACGGCGCGCTCGGCCAGGGGTCGTTGATAGCCGAGGTTGGTGAGCGCCGAGAGCACGTCTTCTTCGACGGCAGAAACAGGGGGAGTTGCGGGCTCCATGCCGAAGTCTTTGAGCTTGTCGCGCAGTTCGAGCACCATGCGTTCGGCCGTCTTCTTGCCTATGCCGGGAATCTTAGTAAGCTTCGCGACGTCGTTGCCCCGGATGGCCGCCACCATGTCGCCGGCCGCCATGCCGCTCAAGATCGTGATCGCCAGCTTCGGCCCGATACCGCTGACGCTAAGCAACTTCTCGAAGAGCTGCTTCTCTTCCATGCGCAGGAAACCAAAAAGGGCGATGGCGTCTTCGCGCACGTGAGTATGGATGTGAAGAGCGACGTCACTGCCCAGGCTGCTCAGCTCCGAGAACGTCGGGACACTAATGGTGACGTCGTAGCCGACGCCGGCCGCTTCGACGATGGCCTGGTTCGGATGCTTTGCGATGAGCTTGCCGCGGAGATGAGCGATCATGGGCGAGGACGATTGTATTTTAGTACCCAGTTACCAGTAACCAGTATTCAGTCCGACAGAGTTCCCGTTTTGTACCAGCAAATTGGTTTACTGTGGCTTGGTTACTTGCATTCGTTGCGTGAAACGAATTAAACAATCAGGGTACTTGATCCTATAAGGAGCCTGCATGAGACGTCGTATCTCGCTTGTGCTCTCGTTCGCATTGCTAGCCTCATCGGCCGGACTGGCACAGACTAAATCCGCCAAGAGCCCGGCCAAACCAGCATCCACCACGGCATTCCAGGTACCGGTGGAGTACTACAAACTTCCCAACGGGCTGCGGGTGGTGCTCTCGCCCGATCACACGGCGCCCACCATCGCGATCGGCGTTTACTACCGCATCGGGTTTCGCATTGAGCCGAAAGACCGTACCGGCTTTGCGCACCTGTTCGAACACATGATGTTCCAGGGATCGCAGAACCTCGGCAAGATGGAGTTCATCAAGCTGGTGCAACAGAATGGCGGAATCCTGAACGGGTCCACCCGCTTCGACTTCACCAATTATTACGAGGTGATGCCCTCGAACAAACTCGAGACGGGCTTGTGGGCGGAGGCCGACCGCATGAAAGGCCTCAACATCACCATCGACAACCTGAAGAACCAGCAGGGAGTGGTGGGGAACGAAGTGAAGGTCAACGTGCTGAACCGCCCTTATGGCGGATTCCCGTGGCTCGATCTGCCGCAGTACGCGAATACCAACTGGTATAACGCGCACAACTTCTACGGCGACCTGAAAGACATTGAGGCCGCCAACCTTCAGGACGTGCAGAACTTCTTCGACACCTACTACGCGCCGAACAATGCTGCGCTGGCGATCGTCGGCGATTTCGATCCGGCGGAAGCGAAGAAGTTCGTCGAGAAATACTTCGGCCCCATCAAGCCCGCGAAGACGCCCGCCACACCTGACCTGACCGAGCCTCCGCAGACAAAAGAAAAGCGCGCTACCAAGGTCGACCAACTGGCACCGCGTCCGGCACTGGCCGTGGCCTACCACATGCCCGAGCGCAACACACCCGAGTGGTACGCGATGGGCTTGATTGACCAGATCCTTCTGCAAGGAGACGACAGCCTTCTTCGGCAGGAACTCGTGAAGAAGAAGGGATACGCAGCAGAAGTAAGCGGCGGCATCAACCTGCTGGGGAACCAGTTCAACTACAAAGGACCCATGTTGTGGGAGGCTTACCTCTTCCACGACGCGAATGTGACTCCAGACACGATTCTGTCGTCGATGGATTCTGCGATCGAGCCGCTGCGCACGAAGCCCGTGGACCAGGCGACACTTAGCCGGGCGCTGGTGAAATTCCGCAGCAGCCTTTACGACAACCTCGATGACCTGAACGGCTTCGGCAAGGCCGACATGCTGGCCAGTCTCGCTCTCTTTGACGACAACCCGCAGCGCATCAACACGCTGGAATCGGAATTCCTAAAGGTCACGCCGGCAATGGTGCTCAAGACCGCGAAGGAATACTTACGTCCTGAAAACCGCACCGTACTAATGGTGAAGACCAAGGACCAGGCCGCGTCGGCTGACGACAAATCCGGCAGCAAGGGGGCAAAGTAATGAACCGCATTGCAAAGGTACTTCTCACACTTGCTCTGGCAACCTCGTTCGGATTTGCCCAGGAACCAGCGGCGAAGCAGAAACAAACTCCGCCTCCAGGCAGCGCGCCTAAACCGTTTAAGGTTCCGGCACGCCAGCGCTTCACACTTCCTAATGGCATGCGAGTCACCCTGGTTCCTTACGGGACGATGCCAAAGGTGATGGTGTCTGCCCGGGTTCGCGCCGGACTGCTCAATGAACCAATGGATAAAACATCGGTTGGGGATTTCGTCGTCGAGTTGATGAAGGAAGGCACCAAGACTCGTTCGGCGGAGAAGATTGCAGAAGAAGCGTCCTCGATGGGCGGAGTGCTCGACGTGGGCGCCGGAGCCGATCAATCGACGGTCTCACTCGATGTGCTCTCTGAATTCGGACCCAAAGCAGTTGAGTTGCTGGCCGACGTGATCCAGAACCCAATCTTTCCGAACGAAGACTTCGAGCGCATCCGCAACGATAAATTGCGAGAGACGGAAATTGCACGCTCGCGTCCGCAGACTCTTGCCAACGAACGCTTCCGCAAGGTGCTCTACGGTGATCATCCGTACAGCCGCATTCTGCCGACCGAGGCGAATCTGAAAGGCATGACGCTCGATGACGTGAAGAAGTTCTATGACGAGAACTTCAGCGCGGCCCGAACTGACCTTTACGTTGCCGGCAAATTCGATCCGGCAGCGGTGAAATCGGCCATCGAAGCTTCGTTCAAGAACTGGAAGAAAGGCTCGGACGCAGTCCTCGACGTTCCGAAGATCGCCGGAAAGAAATCACTGGACTTCATCGATCGTCCAGGGGCGGCGCAGAGCACCATCTACATGGGACTGCCGGCGCTGGACCCATCGAACCCGGATTACGTTCCTGCCATCGTGATGAACGCCTTGCTCGGTGGTTCGTTCGGATCACGTGTCACGGCGAATATTCGCGAGCAGCACGGGTACACCTACTCGCCGTTCAGCTCGCTCTCAGTTCGTTACCGCGACGGCTACTGGGTGCAGGTGGCGGATGTCACGACGGCAGTGACCGGACCGGCGATCAAGGAGATCTTTAACGAGATCAACCGCCTTCGCTCGGAACCGCCCACCGACGCAGAGATGCAGGGCATCAAGAATTACCTGGCGGGCGTGTTCGTCCTGCAGAACTCGTCGCGCCAGGGTCTGATCGGTCAACTTGCGTTCGTCGATCTCCAC
>DASTGW010000111.1:0-8065 GCA_035718705.1 Terriglobales bacterium
GCTGTTCTGCGACATCTCGAGTCCGGAGGTGGCGACGCCACCGGCGTTGGCGGCCTTTGCCGGGCCATAGAGGATCTTCGCTTCGAGGAACAGCTTGGTTGCTTCGAGCGTGCTCGGCATGTTGGCGCCTTCGGCGACCACGGTGATGCCATTGGCGATCATGATCTTGTGGAGACGATCGTCGACTTCTTCACGCGTCCAGTTGATGCGCATGCTGTTCTGCGACATCTCGAGTCCGGAGGTGGCGACGCCACCGGCGTTGGCGGCCTTTGCCGGGCCATAGAGGATCTTCGCTTCGAGGAACAGCTTGGTTGCTTCGAGCGTGCTCGGCATGTTGGCGCCTTCCGAAACCACGAAGCAACCATTGTTGATGAGGTTGGTTGCGTCTTTGGCGTTGATTTCGTTCTGCGTCGCGCTCGGGAATGCGCAGTCGGCCTTGATCGCCCACAGCGGATTGTGGTCGAGTTTCACGTCGGTCGGCATGAAGATGGCTTTTTTGTACTTGTCGGTGTAGTCGCGAATGCGGCCACGCTTCAGGTTCTTAAGATCCATGACATAAGCAAGCTTCTCGCGGTCGATGCCATCGGGATCGTAAACGACGCCGTTGGAATCGGAGAACGTTAGCGGCTTCGCACCGAAATCGAGCAGCTTTTCGACGGTGTATTGCGACACGTTGCCGCTGCCGCTGACGAGGCAGAGCTTGTCTTTCAGGCTGTCGTTGCGGGTCTTCAGCATTTCGTCGGCGAAGTAAACGCAGCCGTAGCCGGTCGCTTCGGGACGAATGAGAGAGCCGCCCCAGTTCAGGCCTTTGCCCGTCAGGACGCCGGTGAACTCATTGCGGAGGCGCTTGTATTGTCCGAAGAGGAAGCCGATTTCGCGGCCGCCCACGCCGATATCGCCGGCCGGAACGTCGGTGTCCGGACCGATGTGGCGCTGCAGTTCGATCATGAAGCTCTGGCAGAAGCGCATGACTTCGTTGTCGCTCTTGCCCTTGGGATCGAAGTCGCTACCGCCCTTGCCGCCGCCCATGGGAAGGGTGGTGAGGGAGTTCTTGAAGACCTGCTCGAAGGCGAGGAACTTCAGGATGCCGAGGTTGACTGATGGATGGAAGCGGAGGCCGCCCTTGTAGGGGCCGATGGCGCTATTCATCTCAATGCGGAAACCTCGGTTGACCTGCACCTGTCCGTGATCGTCGATCCAGGGAACGCGGAACATCAGAACGCGCTCGGGTTCGGTGATCCGCTCGAGGATCCGGGCTTCGCGATATTCCGGATGTCTTTGCAGCACGAGGCGGAGAGAGTCGAGGACCTCGCGAACTGCCTGGTGGAATTCTGGCTCCGCTGGGTTCTTTGCTTTTACCAGCGACATCACTTCTTCTACGTACTCAGCCGGAGCTTTTACTCCTGGCGGCGTGACGGTGCTAATCGGCATGTTGAACGCTCCTGATGTGGGGGTGAAAAGGTTGGACCGTCGAGGCCATCACTCCATCGCGCTTCGACGATGCGAATCTCATGGAAAGACCAAAGTTGCGGGGCCGTCGGCGCTGCCGGGAGTGACTGGGCAGTACTCCCCGTACTGCTGCTTGAAGAAGGGTCGCGGACGAGCGCCGGAGTTGCTCAAGCGCAGAGGTTGTACTGCGCGGCCTGGGAATGCGCCATGACAAATATCACCCAGAGAGGTGACGCCATTCGGGGCCGGGAGTGGGCTAAAGCACGCGCAGATGTTACACCAGAATCAGTGGGAAAGCGGGAGAGAAGTTGGGCGCCGGATCGAACTTCTTATCACCGTGGAATGTGAGCCAGTTCCTGTCCTTCGGCTTCCGACGTCATCAGAGTGCCGCTCGCAGTTGGCGGCGAAGTTCCGCCTAGCCCGTTCAAGCCAATCTGGTTCGTAAACAGGGAATGTCATGAGAGAGCTTGCCTTGGTATTCCTGTGCTTGTTCACCATCCTGTCGTTTGCTCAATCTGCAAACCCCACGACGCTTATCAGCAAACTGCCTGTGCCCGTATCGTGTGAGCCACCGATCACCGAAGCGCAATGTTCTGCGATCGGGAATTTTGTGATTGGAGCCGTGCAACGGTACCGCGATAGTTTGCCTTCCGATTGGCAATGGTGGATCGTTCCCAAATCGAAGTGGGAGAAGGTGGTTGGCCGTGAAGGTGCTCGTCTGACGTCTCTGGCCTTGACCGATACCGGGCAACACATCAGTGTGTTCAATTTCGACGTCTATGATCGTCAGCGAAGGGACCTTGAGTTCGCATTGGCCCATGAAGCTTCGCACTTCATCTGCAAGTTCGACATGTTCCACGAAGAGAATGCGAAACGTTCCGCTCGCAAGATTCTCGCTGGAGAACGGGAAGTGTGCAGCAACTGACGAACTCAAACGCTGATCTACGATCAAGCGGGCTGATCTTCCTGCACTTTCACGGGACGCACCAGGATGGCTATTCGCAGCACACTCTCGAGCAGATGCCGTGCGCGAGCAATCTGCTCCGCCTGCCTGGTGCGGTCTTGATATCCAAGCGCCTCAACCATGAGCGTCTTATCGTTGATCGTCGTTTCGATGCGTGCGATTTTGCCGTCGTGATTGAGGTCGAGAGCTTCCGCGAGGCGCAGAATGCCGGCAAGCAAGTTCACCGCGTTCTTTGCCGACTGTCGCAAGTGAGTGAACCTGGCCTGTGATCCGGGAAGGGGGCCGCGATGAAAACGGGCGATGAGACCGGCGCATTGCAGGTGAATTGGTTTCCAGCCCGGGGGAGGGGTGAGCTTCTCGAGTTCCTTGACGATGCGCTTGTGGCGCTTGCCCTCTGCCGAGGCGTGGGTGAAAGCGGCAATGCTGAGGAGTTCTCGAGTGGGCAGGCCGTCGAAATCACGCGCGCGAATGACCTTGGCGGCCGCGAGAGCGTCGAAGATCTGTAAGCTCCACTGAAGCACGCGATGCGTGTGGGAGAGATCGTGGTCGCGGAGGAACACCCAAGTCTCAAAGTATCGCTGGATGGCGGCGTGAAGCGCGTCACCTAACGGTAGTTCTTCGCGCCACACAGACCAGAGTGTTTCTCGTCCGACCATCTTTTCGCGGTATTCATCGAGCCGCTGCTGACGCGCGCGTTTTTGCTTGTTGAGCCATTTTTCGCGCTCCGTTGGACTAGTAAATGCGCGAATCTGGCGGGCCGTCTCCCAAAGAACATCGAGGTCATGGATGTCTCCGAGCAGATCTTGAAGTTGCTTTAGATCCTTTATCCATGCGTCATGTTTCTCGGGAAGGAAGTTTTCGACGATGTAGCGGAATTTCTTAAGGCCGATACGAAGCGCGTGTAAGGCCACTTTGCTGCGATTCCGCATGGCGACAGCTTGCAGATCGCGCGCTTGCTGCCATCGCTCGAGTGCCATCAATTGGAATACGTCGCTGCCGGATGGGATCATCTGCGAACGTTCGTTGAGAGTGGCAGTCCAGGATTGCCATTGTTGCATGTCGAAAGCAGCGAGGGCAGCCGTGGCGGCAAGCTGGAGTTCCTTTTCGCGTGCCGCGAAATGCTGCAGGAATTTCTGGTGGACGGGATCTTCGTCGGAGGAAAGCTTGTCGACCCATTCCATCTGAACCTGGACGTCACGAAGATCGCCTAGTGCAGAGAAGAGCGGCTTTGCCGCCTTGCGCATTCTCTTCCAAGTGGGATTGGGATCGATGGCGACGAAGCCTTCGGCGATTGAGCGGCAGCGTCGAATGGCCACGCGCAGGTCGTGGACAGGGTCGGCTTTCATGCCATCGCGTGCCTTGTCGGCTTCTTTGACTACCTGCTCCATCCAATAGCCGATGCCGCGCGATTCCGATTGCCCATTCTGTGCCATGGCTTAGTAGAAGTATGACAGATGCGAGATTCGCCGGCAGTGACTGCCTGCGCGGGGATTTATTCGCTAGAGGGAAGTTGCGCCTGAGGCGGCACGTCTTTCGCTTCGGTTATGCAATGTGCAATGTAAGTGCGAGATGAAATGTTTGCTCACGCGGGGACGCATAGGCGGATGACATGAACCGCGGAAGAATTTCCCTGGTGAAAGGCTATTGTTCCACGGCGCGACGGGGAACCCGTTCGCTTATGGCGCAGAGGATTTCGTAGGCGATGGTGTCGGAAAGGTGCGCGTGGTCCCAGGCGGAGACGGTGCGGTTGGCGCTGGTGCCGATGACGAGGACTTCGTCGCCGACGGCGGCGTCCGGAATTTCGGTGACGTCAATGAGCGAGATGTCCATCGAGATGCGGCCGATGACCGGTGCGAATTTATCGCGGACGATGAAGCGTCCGCGGTTGGAGAGCTTGCGGTTGAGGCCATCGGCGTAGCCGATAGGGAGGCCGGCGATGCGGGTGCGGCGCGTAGTGAGGAACGTACCGTTGTAGCCGACGTAGCGTCCGGCGCCAACTTCGCGAATGGAGATGATCTTTGTCTTCCAGGAGAGGACGCGCTTGAGGTCGATTTCGAAGAAGGGGCCGCGTCCGCCACTGGACCACGAGAAGCGCTGTATGTAGCCGTACATGGCGAGGCCGGGTCTAACCATGCTGTCGCGTGTTTCGGGATGGCAGAGTGTCGCGGCGGTGTTGGCCATGTGGAAGTAGCGCGGAGTGAATCCGAGTCGTTTAACGGTTTCGCGAACGCCCGCGAAGTTGGCGCGCTGCTGCTCAACATCTTCGGCATCGATGACTTCGGCGGAAGCGAGATGGGTGAATACGCCTTCCAGTTCGAGGTTTGGCGACTGGCGGATCTGCTCGAGGCGGCGCTCGAGGTCCTTGATGTTAACGCCGAAGCGCGTCATGCCGGTATCGACTTTAAGGTGGATGGGGAGCTTGGTGTTCTGCTTGGCGGCAGCCTGCTGCAGGGAGTCGATTTGCCAGCCGTCCCAAACGGCGGGTGTGAGATGGCGGGCGACAACTTCGTCTTCTTCGCCATGCCAACAGCCAGTCATAAGAAGGATACGGGTTTGTACGCCGGCGTCGCGGATTTGAGCGCCTTCGTCGGTGGAGGTAACGCCGAGCCACTGGGCGCCTTCCTTCTGAAGGGCGAGAGCGACGGGTTCGATGCCGTGCCCATAGGCGTCGGCCTTGATGACAGCGCAGACGGTGGTCTGCGGGCCGACGAGGTCGCTCATGACGCGGAAGTTGTGCCGAAGCGCGGAGAGATTGATCTCCGCCCAAGTGGGACGCATGCAAAATCATTTGTAATTGGTATTTGGTGATTGGTAAATGGCAAGCGAGGAAACGGTGGTGCATGGTCGGGAGTTGCTGGGTCTGTGCACCACTCTTGTGGAATTGACGGGCGCTTGGGCGAGGTTTAGGTTTTCACGCACTTCCCAAGATGTGCCGTTCGCAGTTCCACAGCGGCGGCTCCTTTCCATCTTTACTTCTGAAAGGAGACAGGTGATGTTTACGAGAGTAGTTGAGATTCAGTGTAAGCCCGGTAAAACCAAAGAACTCAGCAGCCTGGTCCAGGAGAAGGTGATTCCGATTCTGCGGCGACAGACCGGATTTGTGGATCTGGTAACGCTCAGTTCGGAGCACGAGCCGAATCGCGTGATTGCGCTGAGCTTCTGGAATTCGCGCGAAGATGCCGACCGATATCAACGAATGGAATATCAGAAGATCACAGAAAGCATGCAGCACCTGCTCCAGCAGCAGCCAACGGTGAAGACATATAACGTGGAGAGTTCGACGACGCACAAGCTTGCTGCGGGAAAGGCTGCATAGCGATCTGACTTGCAATGGAAAAGCCCTCGCTGGTTGGCGAGGGCTTTTTAGTTTGAAGTCCGCTATTGGAGCTTGCGGCGAACGAAGCCCGCGAGTCCAGCGAGTCCGCTGCCAAGCAACATCAAGCTGCCCGGTTCGGGAACCTGCGACTGAACTTCGTTTACCGAAACATTATCGAGAGCGGGGCCGTAAGGAGAGTCACTGGTGCTGGCGAACTGAAGTGATGTGGTGCCGCTGGCAGTGAAGGTAACCGTTTCATTTATCCAACCCATGGCGGAACGGGTGTGCCCGGTTTCATCGAACGTGAACAGATGAGGGACGCCGCCGATGGTGACGGTCAAGGGCTTGATGGTCGGCGGTCCGTCAGGATTGCCGGCGAGCCAGAAGCTGAGCACGTAGGTCTGACCATTCACCGTGTTCAAGTTGGTAGAAATCGCCAAGCCGCCGGGCTGGTTTCCGCTCAGATCGATGCTGTAAGCACCATCTTCCGGCTGCCAGTAGGTGTTAATCCAATCGATGCTGCCAGAGGTCACGGTCCAACCTGTGATGGCGTTGCTACCGGCGTTAAGGGTGGCAAACACGCCGCCAGGATAGGTGCCATTTTCGAAGCTGCCGTTGGTGACAAGGTCTGCGCGCGCCGAGCAGGCCAGTGCCAAGGCGAAAATTGCGGTTAAGAGCAGGTTCTTGCGCATGCGGAAGGCCCTCCAGAATTTCAGGACTGGCGTCGGCAGTTGAAAATACCGGCGTCAATCTAAGTTTGTGAAAACATAAGAGGAGCAATTTGCCTTCCACGAAAATACTTAGCCAAACCATTTAAAAATAAACAGTTAGGAAAAGGGCGTAACCCGGCATGTGCAATTGTTTGCAGCTACTCAGGAATGGGGAAGGACTATTCCCGAAAAGGGATGGTCAGATCAGACGATTATCGTTTGCGATAAGAGAGACGGCGGTGTCCACTACCCGCTCGAGTTCCCTTCCATGACGGCGTCGGCGGCCCTCGCTTAAACGGCGCTTGCTCTTCTCGACGGAGAACCAGGTGGGATCACGGTAGGATTCCGGCGCTTCGCTTGTTTCGAAGACGTGGCAGAGGTGAGCGCTCACTTCATGCTCGCCAGTGAAGAGAGTTGTGCATTTAGCGTGGAGATACGAGGTAAAAGGCTCCTGATAGACGCGGCCGTGGACTCCAGCTTCTTCGTAGGCTTCGCGGGCCGCGGCGTGGGCTGGAGAAGGATCATCGTCGATGCGTCCCTTGGGAAAGGTCCAGCGTCCGGCGCGGGTTCTCACCAGCAGGAACTCGATATTGTTATTGCGAATGCGGTAGCAGACGGCAGCCACGTGAGTGACGGCTGTATGTCGAGAAGGACGTTCGAGGATGTGAGAGAGCGATGCCAGCAGAGTCTCCCGTAAACGACTCCATGGTGCGGCAGATAAGGAGTGACGGGGAGACGCAGGTTTGGTTCGGGGAGGCACTCAAAGAGAAGATGCCGATGGCGGGAGAAGCGTGGTCAGCGTTCGGCCACGACGCGATTGAGTTCGAGAAGCACTTGCTGAGCGTTCACGGATAGTTCGCCGCGGCGGCGTTCGCGCCGGATGTAGGAACCATCGGCGCGCATCTCACGGGCTTTCACGTTGTCTGACAGGTAGACGGAAAGAACCTCGTCGCGAAGGAAGCGGACCAGACGTGTTTCTTCAATGGGGAACACCACTTCGACGCGGCGATTCAAGTTGCGCGGCATGAGATCGGCGCTGCCGACATAGACCTGGTCCTCGCCATTGTTGCGGAAGTAGTAGATGCGGCTGTGCTCCAGGAAGCGTCCGACAATGCTGATAACTCGAATGTTCTCACTGACGCCGGGGACCCCCGGGCGCAGACAGCAAATGCCACGTACGAGCAGATCGACTTTGACTCCGGCCTGAGATGCTTCGTAGAGCAGGCGGATGATTTCGGCATCCACCAGGGCGTTCGTTTTAAAGATGAGATGTCCTTCTCCGAATTCCTTGTGGAGATCGATCTCGCGCTGGATTAATTCGCAAAGACGCTGCCGCATATTAATGGGTGCGACCAGAAGCTTGCGGTAGTCACGCTTGGCGGAGTAGCCAGTGAGGTAATTGAAGAGGTCGGTAACATCGGCGCCGATTTCTTCGTCGGTAGTGAAGAGTCCGAGATCGGTATAGAGGTGGGCAGTGATGGCGTTGTAGTTGCCGGTGCCGAGATGGACGTAACGGCGAATCTCATCGCCTTCCTTGCGAACGATCAGCGCGACCTTCGAATGAACTTTCAGGCCAATCAGGCCGTAGACGACGTGAACGCCTTGACGTTCCAGAGCGCGTGCCCA
>DASTGW010000112.1:0-4370 GCA_035718705.1 Terriglobales bacterium
CGGAGCTCTTTGTTGGACTGCGCGATAGTGCTCCGCACTGCGCCAAGCTGCACCACCACAATTCGAAGCGCTGCATCTTTCACTGCGCCTTCGAGCAGATGAATTGAGGATCGTTATGGCTTACGACACACATTACGACGTAATCATCATCGGCACCGGGGCCGGTGGAGGAACCATCGCCAATCATCTTGCACCTTCGGGCAAGAAGATCCTGATGCTCGAGCGCGGCGACTTCGTGAGACGCGAAAAAGACAACTGGAGCTCGAAGGCCGTCAACCTCGAAGGCAAGTACCAGACGAAAGAAATGTGGCGCGACAAGGATGACAAGCCGCTACATCCGCATACCAACTACTACGTGGGCGGAAATACGAAGTTCTATGGAGCGGCGTTATTTCGGCTCCGCAAGGAAGACTTCGGTGAGATCAAGCACCACGGCGGAGTTTCTCCAGCCTGGCCGATCACGTATGACGAGATCGAGCCGTACTACGGAATAGCAGAAAAGATCTACCACGTGCATGGCGAGCAGGGCGTGGATCCAACGGAACCCTGGCGCAGCAATCCGTATCCTTATCCGGCGATCAGCCACGAGCCGCGCATTCAGGACTTGCACAATCATCTCGAGAACCTCGGCTATAAGCCGTTCCACGTTCCGCTTGGCGTGCAACTCGACGAGAAAGATCCCAATAACAGCAAGTGCATTCGTTGTGAGTCGTGCGATGGCTATGCGTGCATGGTCCACGCAAAGTCGGATGCCGAGGTATGCGCGGTGCGTCCGGCGCTCTCGTTTCCGAATGTCACATTGAAAACGAACGCCTTCGTCTCGAAGCTGGAGACAAGCACATCGGGACGCGAAGTGACTGGCGTGGTGGTCGAGCGCAACGGACAAACCGAGCGCTACTCCGCGGACCTTGTAATTCTTTCCGCAGGGGCTATCAACTCCGCTGCCCTGCTTTTGCGTTCAGCGAATGACAAGCATCCGCGTGGACTGGCCAACAGCTCGGATGTGGTGGGCCGCCACTACATGGGGCACATCAACTCGGTGCTGATGGCGATTTCGAAGTGCCCGAATCCAACGGTTTTCCAAAAGACGCTCGCCATCAACGACTTCTACTTCGGCGACGAAGAGTTCAAGTACCCAATGGGGCATATTTCTTTCGTGGGCAAGCTCGACCTCTGGGCGTTGAAGGCCGGTGCTCCGCCGTTCGCTCCAGGGTTCACGCTGGAACAGATGGCGCAACACTCGCTCGATTTCTGGCTCACGTCCGAGGATCTGCCCGACCCGAACAACCGCGTGACTCTGAACAGCAAAGGCGAGATCGTTCTCACGTACACGCCGAACAATGGCGAAGGTCATGAGCGCCTGAAGACGAAGCTAAAAGAAGTACTGAAGTCGCAGCATTGCCACATTCACGGGCATGACTGCCACGCCGGGCTGTTCGGGCGAAATCTCTTTGTTGGCGATCGCATTCCCCTGGCGGGCGTGGCTCACCAGAACGGTACGATCCGCTTCGGCAATGATCCGAAGACGTCTGCACTGGACATGAACTGCAAAGCGCACGACCTGGATAACCTTTACGTGGTCGACGGTAGCTTCTTCGTGTCGAGTGCAGCCGTCAATCCGGCTCTGACGATCATGGCTAACGCTTTACGGGTGGGCGACCACCTGCTTGGGCGGATGGCGTCTCAAGCCACGAAGATGAGTACAGAAGTTCGCGAAGGAGCACCAAATGTTGTCTAGGAATTTTCGCGCGCTGGCGATTGCACTCGCGCTCGTTCTGGCGAGTGCAGCGGCCGCGCAATCCATTCACGTGAAACGCATCGGGCCCATTGCCATGACGGTGTCGGACATGGACCGCGCCCTCGATTTCTACACGCGCGTGCTCACCTTCGAAAAAGTGTCTGACCAGGAACTTGCGGGCGATGACATCGAGCGACTGTATGGGGTTTTCGGAGCTCGCATCCGGGTGGCACGTCTGAAACTCGGGGACGAATCGATTGAACTGACCGAATTCGTGGTGCCGAAGGGGCGGCCGATCCCGGTCGATTCCCGCTCGAACGACCGCTGGTTCCAGCACATCGCCATCATCGTCAGCGACATGGACCATGCTTACACCGTACTGCGGCAAAACAAGGTAGAGTTCGCATCCACCGGTCCACAGCAACTGCCGGATTGGAACGCAAATGCGGCCGGCATCCGCGCCTTTTATTTTAAAGATCCAGACGGCCATCCGCTGGAGATTCTCTGGTTTCCGGAAGGCAAAGGCCTTCCCAAGTGGCACCGGAAGACGGACAGACTATTTCTCGGAATCGACCACACGGCAATCGTGGTTTCCGATACCGATACGGCCCTGAAGTTCTATCGTGACACCCTGGGATTGAAAGTCGCGGGAATGAGCGACAACTATGGGCCTGAACAGGCTCACCTGAACCTGGTGCAGGGCGCACATCTCCGGATCACCAGCCTTCGGGCCGCAGATGGGCCGGGCATCGAGTTTCTCGAGTACCTGATGCCGAACGATGGCCGACCCGCTCCGGCGGATCTTCGCACCAACGATGTAGTGCATCGTCATACAACCGTGGTTGCCGAGGACGATCAGGCCGCAGCAACTGTATTAAGACAAGCTAGGGCTGGATTCATTTCGCCAGGTGTGATTTCATTCGCAGACAAGAGTGTGGGGTTTCAGCAGGGGTTCCTCGTTCGCGACCCAGATGGCCACGCCGTTGAAGTCGTGAGTCTCGCAAGCAATTAACCAAAGGAAGATTGAATGAACGCTGAGCAGAAGCGACTGGAAGAAGATCACTCTCGAAAAGCGTATTGGAAACGCTGGGGACCTTATGTCAGCGATCGCGCATGGGGCACGGTTCGCGAAGACTATAGCGCCACGGGCGAGGCCTGGGACTTTTTCCCGCATGATCACGCTCGCTCGCGAGCCTATCGCTGGAACGAGGACGGCATTGCCGGGATCTGTGACCGCCGCCAGAAGATCTGCTTCGCCATCGCACTGTGGAACGGCAACGATCCCATTCTGAAAGAGCGCTACTTCGGGCTCACTGGCAGCGAAGGCAATCACGGCGAGGATGTGAAGGAATATTACTTCTACCTCGACTCTACGCCGACGCACTCGTACATGAAGATGCTGTACAAGTATCCGCAGCGCGCGTTTCCGTACCAGCAGTTGCTCGAGGAAAACCGCCGTCGCAGCAAGAACGAACCGGAATTCGAACTGCTGGACACGGGCGTGTTCGATGAAAATCGCTACTTCGACGTAGAAGTCGAATACGCAAAAGCCGATGTCGAAGATATCCTGGCGCGCATCACCATTACCAATCGCGGGCCGGAGGCGGCGCCGATTCACCTGCTTCCGACAGTTTGGTTCCGCAACACGTGGTCCTGGTTTACCGACCGCCGTAAACCCGTGTTGGAAGCCATGCCGAAGCGCGGTTCGTACTCCACTATTCGGGTAAATCACGAACGCTATGGCGACCACTACCTTTATTGTTACGACAGCCCGGAATTGCTCTTCTGCGAAAACGAAACCAATTCGCAACGGCTATGGGGTGTGCCGGGACCGCAATACCCCAAGGACGGAATCAACGATTACCTCATTCACGGCAGCCAGTCGGTAAACCCGGAGAAGGTGGGCACGAAGGCCTCGGCGCATTACCAGGCGATGGTCCAGCCCGGAGAATCATTCGTAGTGCGTGTGCGGCTGACGAATGAAGACTGGCCCGTCGGCGAAAACCCGCTCAATAGCGAATTCGATGGGATCATCGCTTCGCGCAAGTCCGAGGCAGACGAGTTCTATAACGAAGTCGCGCCCGACGATCTATCACTTGATGGAAAAAACGTTCTTCGCCAGTGCTTCGGTGGACTGCTCTGGACGAAGCAGTTCTATCATCTCGAAGTCAGGCAATGGCTGAATGGCGATCCGGTAGGACCGAAGCCGCCTGAGGCTCGCAAGCACGGACGCAATCACGAGTGGCCGCACATCTTCAACGAAGACGTGATCTCCATGCCAGACAAGTGGGAGTACCCGTGGTATGCCGCTTGGGACCTGGCATTCCACACCATCCCGCTGGCGATCATCGATTCGGAGTTTGCGAAGGAACAATTGATCCTGTTCCTGCGCGAGTGGTATATGCATCCGAATGGGCAAATACCCGCCTACGAATGGGCCTTCGGCGACGTGAACCCTCCGGTGCAGGCATGGGCAGCCTGGCGCGTTTACAAGATCGACAAGAAGAATCACGGCGGCCGCGGCGATCGCCGATTCCTGGAGCGCGTCTTTCACAAACTGATGTTGAACTTCACCTGGTGGGTGAATCGGAAGGACGCTGAAGGGAAAAACCTCTTCCAGGGTGGATTCCTC
>DASTGW010000113.1:0-5502 GCA_035718705.1 Terriglobales bacterium
ATCGCTTTCGCCATGCTCTACGGCGATCAGGACGTGATCATGTTCCCACTTCCCTTCTCGATGAAGGCGAAGTACATGGTGGCGATATTGATCCTGATCGCAATGGTCGGTGCATTACAGGGGGCGCATCAACCGGGACAATCTGTGGCGTACTTCGCACACCTCGGCGGCGCTCTCTTTGGCTGGATTTACATCAAGTTTTTCCCACGTCAGGGACTGAGATTCCTCGCGTCCGAGCGCTATTACGGACTGCGCAATTCCTATTACAAGTGGAAGCGCCGCCGCGCTGCACGCAAGTTCGAAGTCTACATGCGTAAACAGGACCGGAAGGACTACTTCGATCAGTATGGAAACTACAAAGCGCCGGAAGACAGCGAAAAGAAGAACGGAGAATCAGGGCCGAGTGGCTGGGTAAATTAGCAGTCTACGGCGTGACCTGCTTCAGTTGTTCGTACACTTTCTCGACCGTCGCAATTTCGCTCAACGCGTGCCAGTATCGATGCACATCGGGATCCTCGGCCGCTTCCCGGCGCTTATCGTCCGACTGCCAATAACGCAGGTTCACCAGCGCATCCCGATCCTTCTCGCTGCGGAAAAGTTCGTCGCGACTATATCCCTTCTGCGAGAGCATCTGGTAGAAGTTGCGTAATAGTTCAAGCACATCGAGGTCGTGCCCTTGATGTGCGCGAATGATCGCGATGGCCAGAAATTCGTGATCCATGAATCGCCTCGTTACGGGGCTGCTACGTCCGCTTGGTCGTCGGAGGTCTCAGGCGCGGTGAGCTGCGACGTTCGTGATTTTCATTCTCATCAGCACCCACCGTGTGCAGGCGCATCAGGTTCGTTGATCCGGTTGCGCCAAGGGTACCTGAAATGACGCCGATCACGTCACCCTTTTTCACTACTTCACGGCGAATAAGTTCCTTTTCGGCGCTGCGCATCATATCTTCCGCCGTAGAGGCGATGTCGCAAAAAATCGGCGTCACGCCCCAGAACAGGTTCATCTGATTGGTGATGACCTGGTCGTGACCGAAAGCATACGCCGGGCATTTCGGCTTGTATTTCGAAACCAGCCGCGCCGTGGTGCCGCTCTGCGTGAACACGGCGATGGCCTTCATGTCCAGATCTTCCGCCGCGTGAGCCACCGACTCGCAGATGGTCTCGGAGATGGAAAGCTGTCGCCGTTCGCGACGGCGCCTCCACGGCATCATTGCATCCATGTGCGACTCGGTTTCCACGATGATGCGCGCCATCATCTGGACTGCTTCCACCGGATATTTGCCACTCGCGGTCTCGCCAGAGAGCATAACGGCGTCAGTTCCGTCGAAGATAGCGTTGGCTACATCGCTGGCTTCTGCGCGCGTGGGTCGAGGATTGTCGATCATGGATTCGAGCATCTGCGTGGCCGTGATCACCGGCTTGCGCCAGTCAGCCGCGCGCCGGATCACGTGTTTCTGAATCACCGGAACCTCTTCCGGTGGAACTTCCACGCCCAAATCGCCCCGCGCGACCATTACGCCGTCCGTGACTTCAAAGATCGCTTCCAGGTTCTGAATGGCTTGCGGCTTTTCCAATTTGGAGATGACCTTCACCTTGTCACCGCCAAGGCTGCTGACGTAGCGTTTGGTCTGGATCACGTCATCGGCGGTTCTCACGAAGGACATGGCGATTAGGTCAATACCATGCTTCAGTCCGAAAGCGATGTCGGCTTTGTCCTTGTCTGTGATGGAAGGCAAGCTCACCGGCGTTCCGGGAAGATTGATTCCCTTATGCTCCCCGATCAGGCCACCGTTGATGACCTCGGTCTCAACATCTTCCCCATGAACCTTGGTCGCTCGAAGCTCAATCAACCCGTCGGCAAGCAGGATTCGTGCTCCGGGAGTGACGTCACGCGCGATCGGGAACGTCGTCGATAGTACGGACGCGGTCCCGAGAACATCGCGGCCGGTGAGAGTGAGCTTATCGCCAGCCTTGAGCGCCACTGGCGTGTGATCACGTAATTTGCCAGTACGCATCTTGGGACCTTGCAGGTCCTGCAACAGGCAAATGACCTTGTCTTCCTTCTCCGCAGCCTTGCGCACGCGCTCGATCATATGTGCATGCTGCTCGTGCGTTCCGTGAGAAAAATTCAGCCGGGCAACGTTCATTCCGGCGCGAATCAACTCGCGAAGCTTTTCTTCGGTGTGGCAAGAAGGGCCGAGAGTGCAGACGATCTTGGCGCGGCGGCCCGGATATCCGGGAACAGTCTTCAGGTCAATCGTGGCCATGAAAGCCTGATTGTAACGAACTGAGGTTATAGGGAAAAGTAATCAAAGGTGCGCTCACCATAAGCTCTAGCGAACTTTGCGTTTGCGGGGAGTGACCGCGATGATGGTGGTCTCGCCGGTTGCCATGGCCCGCGGATAGAGCACAGCATTGAACTCGGCGCCAACCAGGATGATCACGGAGATGATGTAGAGCCAGACGAGCAGGACAATTGCCGCCGCCAGCGATCCGTAGAACAGGCTGTACTGTGCAAAATGTTTTACGTAATAGCCGAAGCCGGCGGTGGCGGGGAACCAGAGTCCGGTCGCCAGGGCGGCTCCCGGCAAAACGCTGTGCCAGCGCTGGGTTCGCGGTACCGCGTGGTGATAGATCAGGGCCATGACGGCGACGCCTGTCAGGGAGGCAATCATCCAGCGCAGGATGGTCCAGAGAAGGATGATGTAGGGCTCGACCATGTGTCCGAGTTCGTAAGCCATGCGGTCGGCAAAACGCTGCTCGATCTCGTTGCCGAAGGCGACCATCACAGTCGCGAAGCTCAAAGGGACTCCGGCCATGATGACCAGGCCGAAGGCAATGAGGCGCTCCTTCACCAATCCCCATTTGTTGGCCAGCTTGTAGGCCAGCCGGAAGTACAGCATCCAGGTGGTCATTACGCCGGACGATGTCCAAAGCGTGACCACAGAGGCAAGGATCAGCACGCGGACCGGTTGAGCTTGCGTGATGTCGAAATAGTTGCGGATGGCAATGCCGATGCCTGGCGGCAAATAGCGGGTGACATCGCGGGCGAGTTCGTTGGCGAAAGCTCGGGTGCTGTCGAACATCAGCATCAGCGAGGTGGCCAGCAACATCGCCGGAAAGAACGTCAGAATGGAGGAAAAGGCCGATCCCTTGGCGTAACCGAGCGCGTCATGCTCGAAGGCACGCCACAGCGCCAGCTTGAGAGTGCGGAAGAACCGGGCCATGTTCGCGTAAAGCTTACAGTGGACTGAATTTAGTGGCTAGTGCTTCTTGGCTGTTCCGGAAACCAATGCCAAAACCCCGTGTCTGACGACCATTTTGGGCCATTTTGGGGCGTCGACATACGATTGGGTGATGGTCATCACGCGAAAAGTCGGCCTTAAAGCCACAACATGGGCGTTATGAACGTTTTGGGCCGGTGGTCGTTTTCCCTGCTTGTCTTTTTAGTATTTTCTACCCACATCGCAACTGCTGGCGGCTCGATCGGTGAGCACGTGACCGTCCTGTCATCGTCCGACGCACCGGGAAGACTCTCCAAGACGCGAGTTGCAACTTGCTTGCGTGAACTGATGAGGCAATGGGACCTGCGGGAGAATAACCTTCCGGACCTGGTTGTTTATCACGTCTCGAAAAAAGCAGCGGCGGCGGCGCACGTGACCGGAGATGTGTCGGCCAGGAAGAACAGCTCGAAACATGGCGAGAGGGAGTACTTTTTCGAGATCTGGCTGGTAGGCGAACCCAAGCCCGACAAGTACATCGTTGCACTCGAGAACGTATTGGAAAGTCATTTCGGGTTTCCGGTGACAGATCAGAAACGCAAGGAAGTGATGGCGCGTGTCTTTCGAATGCAGGATGCGATTGTAGAGGTACAGGGGAAGTAGCGACTAACGAGGAAGTCCGTAGGAACGCCAGAGTTTGAACCAGGGGCTGTTGGCGATGGACTCGTCGTGGCGGCGATTGGCGGCTTCACGATCGGAGGCAGAAGTTCCTCGATCATCCGGCAGTGCGAACACCCGCTCCAACCATTCGATCTCAGCGATGTGCTTCTCGGGGTCCATGTTTCCTGACACATGGTAACAGGAAAACAACTCTGGTTTTCCAAAGTGGAACCTTAGTCGGCAGAGTGCTGATACAGCCAATTTGCGAGGCTGAGAGCGCTGAGATTTCGAAAATTTCCAGTTCCCGATCTCGCTGGACTTCTCATTTGTTTCAAGAAGCTCACGACCTGCTCTGTCCGCTCCCCAACGAGGGGGATACCCCCTCCCCCTGATGTCGATCTATTGGAATCAGCAAGTTACGGGATTTGATCCGTCGATCTATGCGAATCAATAACTTACGGGGAAGTTTTGGGTTAACTGTTGATTCTAAGGATTTTACGGGTGAGACGATACCCCCTCCCCCCGAACCATGATTCTGAAGGACTTATCCAACAGACCAACAAAACAAAGCAGTTACCAGTACCCCGTAACCAGCACTTCGTAGAACCGGCTGTGGGTTGTCAGTTGTCAAAGATCGCCGACAAAAATCCGGTCGAGCACTTTCCCACGGTGAGTGGGGGAAAGACAAAAGGTGGTGAGGCGCTTTTGGCGCATTCACCACCGTATATTTTAAGAATAGCAAATTTGGTGGTGTGATCTGCCAAGTGAAGAGAAATAGAGTTGGGCAGAGGGTTCAAAGAGGGAAAGAGATGGTTGGAGTCATGTGTCCAACCCCTGCCAGCGGATGGCTAGCGGCGGGGCACAGAGTTCCAGGAAGAGCGTCAGGGACAGTCACTGCCGCAGAGCGGGCCTTTGGTCCCGATAGTTTTCGCACGGAGGGTCCATCGGACGTAGCTATGGTTAAACACAGAGAGACCAGAAGAGAAAGCAGAGTAACTATCTTCATTTCATCGCCGACTACAGGGCTAGAACTGGTTCCCAGCAAACGTTCTATTTTCCCAGCCTCACTGCCGCGTCGCTGAGGCCGTGATGGGTCATGGTTTTCTCTATGTCCTTGATCTCGATTGGGACGAAGTTGGATAAAACTTCATAGCCAGTTTCAGTGATGAGGATCATGTCTTCGAGACGGATGCCTGTGTGCTCGTCTTCGAAGCGCATCTGCGGTTCGATAGTGAAGATGTAGCCGGGTTCGAGGACAGTGCCTCGGGAATCGCTGACGTCGTGTACTTCCATGCCGACGGAGTGGCCGAGCCATTTGGTGGTTGTGGAATGCTTGCGAAGTTCGTCGATGAACTTTTCGGCGGCGGCCTTGATCCTGGGATCCGTGAACTTGTAGGACTGCATCACGGCGTCCATCTTGGTGAGGGCCGTGTTCAGCACTTCGGCGACGGTAGAGTGCACCTTGATGGACGTCTCGAGAGCGCGGTAGAGCTGAAGGTAGATGGCGTAGGCCTCGCGCTGGCGCGGAGTGAACTTGCCGTTGGCGGGAAAGACGCGCGTGACGTCGGACTGGTAGTACTTGTAGTCGGGCGCGTAATCAAATTGCACGAGGTCGCCATCT
>DASTGW010000114.1:0-4616 GCA_035718705.1 Terriglobales bacterium
AACTGGTAAACATACGTGCTTGTGTGTGGCGCGGACACTCTTGTCCGCGGGTTTTAGGTGTCTGATCTCGTTGGGTGCCCAGTCCCGTTCCGCTTGGGTGCCCGGTCCTTCCTTCTTTTGGAAGGGCCGGTTCCACGATCGTCCCCACCAGTGTTTTCCCTCGATTCCTCTGTGTCTCCGTGTCTCTGTGTTGAAATGATTCCTGTGCCCCTCGACGCCCAACTCCTCGACTACTTCTCCACCCTCTATCGCGCCTGGGGACGCCAGCATTGGTGGCCGGCCGACTCGCCCTTCGAGGTGATCGTCGGCGCCATCCTCACCCAGAACACCGCCTGGACCAACGTGGAACTCGCCCTTGTTAACCTGCGCCGCGTAAACAAGCTCACGATGGAGGGCATTCGCGAGACCGCAGTTGCTGAACTCGAATCGCTCATTCGCCCCGCCGGCTTCTTCCGACAAAAAACAGCGCGCCTGAAGACCTTCGTCGCCTACCTCGACGAGTTCCACGCAGGGTCGCTCGATCGCCTTTTCTCCCGGCCAACCGCAGACCTTCGCAAAGAACTGCTCAGCCTCAACGGCATCGGCCCCGAGACCGCAGACTCGATCCTGCTCTACGCCGGCCAACACGAGGTCTTCGTCGTCGATGCCTACACGCGCCGGATCCTGGAACGCCACCGATTGATCAAAGCAACTGCCAGCTACGAAGAGATCCGCGCCGCCTTCGAGCGCGCCCTAACTCCAGAGTTCGCGAAGAGCATCCTCTCCGGGAGTCCCAAAACTCATGAAAAGCCGCCCGGAGCTTACCATTCCCCCAGCGCGATGAGCGAAGCTCCGCGCTCCGCAACTGCCCAAATTTTCAACGAGATGCACGGACTCATCGTTGGTGTCGCCAAGAACTTCTGCCAGGCGCGACAAGTTCATTGCGAGCGTTGTCCGCTAGGCAAGTTCCTGAAGAAACCTGTCGTTCTCCCGCGCAAGTCGCGCAAACGCCCAATTTCGGCTTAGTTCACAACTTTCGTCCCAGTCGTTTGTCTATAATCAAGGTGACAATTCCGCCCCAAAATCAAGAACCTTCGCGGCGGTTTCTGCCCACTTTGTCGCCTGATTCGCCAATTCGTCCTGACTCGGCCACCGCTTCGCGGCGTATGAGACGTCGCACGACTGCGATCCTTCTGGCGATTCCCGCCTTCGTCCTGCTCACGTTGCTGTTCTCGCTGCAGGCTTTCAACCTGAACTGGTTCCTGCGTCCTGACTCGAGCAGTCAAGCGCTCGTCTTCGCCGCGCTCTCGGCTCTGGTCTTCCTCGTGTTCCTGGTTCTCTGCCTGATGCTCGCGCGCATCCTGCTGAAGCTTGCAGCCGAGCGTCGCGGCGGAGTCATGGGATCGAAGTTCCGCACCAAGCTGGTTTCCGGCGCGCTGCTGCTCTCGTTCGGACCCGTCGTTTGCCTGTTTATCTTCGCTTACGGCTTGATGAACCGTTCCATCGACAAGTGGTTCTCAACGCCGATCGAAGAAGTTCGCCGCGACACAACAACTGTCGCCTCGACGCTCGCCGAATACACCTTGCAGAACGCCCGCGCCGAAGCAGTTTCGATCGCTGGCGCGCCTGATACCGAAAAGGCATTCGACACCGGAAAGTTCTCCGGATTACTTGGCGTGTTCCGCCGCCGCGAGGCTCCTTTGCAAGGAGGTTTCGCCATAGCGCTGCTCGACGGCGACTTAGAAGCGAGCTACCAGGTTCCGACAACTTGGCCGTTGTTGGCGAAAGCTCTGCGCGCCTCCGAAGGAAACGTCAGCCTTCCCACTTCGATCGATCTCAACGGCCAGCAGTATCTGATCGGCTGGCAGGAAGTCGGAAAGAAAGGCCTGATTGTCGTCGGCATGCCCATGCCGCGAACGTTCTCACAGGCCATTCAGCAGATCGAAGACAGTCAGCAAGGTTATTTGGAACTGGCGAAAGAGCGTAAACGAATTCGGCTGACTTACATGATGGTGTTGTTGCTGATCACAGCAGTCGTGCTGTTCGCCGCGACTTGGTTTGCCATCTTCCTCTCCAAGTTCATTACTACACCAGTCGCAGCGCTGGCCGAAGCAACGCAGGAAATCTCGAAGGGACACCTGGACTATCGCATTAACGTGCAGGCCACAGACGAACTCGGCGAACTCGTCGGCTCGTTCAATCGCATGGCTGGCGAGTTGCAGACCTATCGCCAGAACATTGAAGCATCGAAGCGTGACTTGGCTGATGCCAACGACGAACTTGAGCAGCGCCGCCGTCACATCGAGACGATCCTTGAGAATATTCCCACAGGCGTTTTATCGCTCGACGCCATCATGCGGGTAACTCACGCCAATGCAGCTTTGTCGCGCATGTTTCGCCCCGACTTCAGCGGCAACGGCTCCGGAATTCTGAAGGGCGCGCACATACGGGATATTTTCTCGCAGGAAGTGATTGACGATCTCGCTCATATGCTTCGCAAAGCCGATCGCATGGGAACGACCACGAGTCAGGTGGAGGTTCCAGCCAATGGCAGCATTCTGAACATGGCTGTAACTGTTGCTTCGTTGAAACACGAGACACAGCGTCTTGGATACATCATCGTGTTCGAAGATCTTTCTGACCTGCTGAAGGCGCAGAAGCAGGCGGCGTGGCGCGAAGTGGCTCGTCGCGTGGCGCACGAGATCAAGAATCCGCTGACTCCGATCGCGCTTTCGGCGCAGCGAATCAAGCGGCATCTGGATCGCGGCGTTCCTGATGATTCTTCCCTGGCGGTGATCCACGGCTGTGCGGAAACGATTTCGGGTGCAGTGGAAACCGTGCGAACGCTGGTTGATGAGTTCTCGACGATGGCGCGCTTCCCTGCTGCGCAGGTCCGACCGGCCGATATGAACAACATCGTGCACAACGCACTATCGATGTTCGATGGCCGTCTCGAAAATGTCTCCGTGCGCACGTTTCTTTCGCCTGATTTGCCGAAAGTGCTGGCCGATCCGGAGGCCATGAAGCGCGCCATCGCGAACCTGGTCGACAACGCGGCGGAAGCGATGAACGACTGCATGGTGCGCGAGATCCAGATCACAACCTCGGTCTTGAGCAATCGCGACATGATCGAGGTGGTTGTTGCCGACAGCGGCCACGGTATTACAGCCGAGGTGAAGGAAAAACTTTTCCTTCCTTACTTCTCCACGAAGCAGCGTGGAACAGGGCTCGGATTGGCCATTGTGAGCCGCATCGTGGAAGATCATCATGGCTCAATTCGCGTGGAAGAAAACAAACCGGTGGGCACAAAGTTTATAGTGGAACTGCCGGTCGCGACGGAAACGACCGTGGAATCCGCTGCTCATGCATAACATCCTGATCGTTGACGACGAAGTTGGAATCCTGGAGTCGCTGAAGGGCATTCTGGAAGACGAAGGCTACAAGCCTGCCCTGGCGCAAAGCGGCGAGGCTGCACTCGATCTGGTAGCCAAACGTCCATTCGATGTAGTGTTGCTCGACATATGGCTTCCCGGCATTGATGGGCTGGACACGCTGGCGAAGATCAAAGAACGCGAGGATGCGCCCGAGGTGGTGATGATATCGGGCCACGGTACCATTGAGACTGCTGTTCGCGCCACGAAACTTGGCGCGTTCGACTTCCTCGAAAAACCGCTTTCGCTCGACAAGACACTCATCGTCGTCAAGAACGCGCTGGAAACACGCAAACTGCGCAGCGAAAACCGCGACCTGAAGCGGAATCTTCCGGCGACGGTGATCGTCGGCGAGAGCGTGCCAATGAAGGCGCTGCGACAGCAGATCGCGCTGATGGCGCCGACGAACGGCCGCGTCCTCATCTATGGAGAATCGGGCACCGGGAAAGAGCTAGCGGCGCGCGCCATTCACGCAGGTTCACTGCGGAAAGAGGCGTCGTTCACAGAAGTGAATTGCGCCGCGATCCCTGAAGACCTGATCGAGAGCGAACTCTTCGGGCACATCAAGGGCGCCTTTGCGGGAGCAACGACAGAGAAGATCGGCAAGTTTCAAAAGGCCGACGGCGGAACGCTGTTTCTGGATGAAGTCGGCGACATGAGCCTGAAGACGCAGTCAAAGGTGCTGCGCACGCTCGATGAACAGCGCTTCACGCCAGTGGGAGGAGATGAAGCACTGACGGTGGACGCGCGTGTGATCGCTGCGACGAATCACGATTTGGAAGAAGAAATCTCGCGCGGTAACTTCCGTGAAGATCTCTTCTATCGCCTCAATGTCGTTCCTTTCTATGTTCCGCCGCTGCGTGAGCGCAATGAAGATATTCCGCTGCTGGCGAGGCATTTCCTGAAAGAATTCTCGGCACAGTATAGCCGTCAGGCCCGCGAGATCAACGACGAGGCACTCGATGTACTCTCGCGCTATCCCTGGCCGGGCAATGTTCGCGAACTGCGCAATGTAATCGAACGCATTGTGATCATGAATCCCACGGTCACGCGCTTCGAACGTAAACATCTGCCACCACTCGTTTACCGCGATGGCAGCCGACGCTCGGGAGCAGAATTTTCAAGCTTGCAACAGGCGCGACAAGCCTACGAACGTGATTACATTCTCAAGAAGTTGGACGAAAATCACGGCAACATCAGCCGCAC
>DASTGW010000115.1:0-2362 GCA_035718705.1 Terriglobales bacterium
TGCCCGACCGGATCATCTTTCATATCGCGCCGGTATTCCTGATTGGTGTTTTCGTCTTTCAGTACAAGATGGGCCTGAGCAGTGTATGGCGGATGCTGATTTCCATCGGTGCCATGTTCGCCATCATGCGGGTGCCGATCGGCCTGCCGGTTTCACTTGTATCGTTGCTGAGCGGGCTTACCATCGCCTTCGTCACCTTTGAAAATCGTTACGCGAATCGACTGGGCGAGGTTAGCTATTCGTTGTACCTGCTGCACATCCCAGTCGGCCTGCGCATCATCGACTTCATGTCGCGCATTCCGTTCTCCTCTTATTACCTTGTGGTGATTGACGTCCTGGCTGTCGCGGGCTCGCTTGCGGCTTCGATCGCCTTTTATCGCTGGATCGAGGGTCCGTCACAGACCTGGTCATCTGCCATTCGCATCAAGCCGCAGCCGAAAAAGATTGTCGTCGACGAAATGCTTCCCGCAGAAGCCGCGGGCGATTAGCGGCGACTCGCGACCCGTTCCAACGTAGTGCCTTCCCAAAGCACGGAAATCATCATCCGTAGCGCGAGCACACCACCGATCAGCGCGGGCACAAATTGTTGCTATCGTGTCGCGATCGGCTGCAGGTTCACGCCGAGGTCGGGCTTGGGTAGCCGGAACTGATCGAGCACGGAATTAGCGGCAATGAGTCCAGATGCAATGCAGTCCGGCACCCCGATGCCTTGATAAGCATTTCCAGCGAGTGCGATACCAGCTAGCGAGGCCACCGCTTCACGAATGCGCTGTACGCGCTCGAGATGACCAGGACCGTATTGCGCCATGCTCCTGTTCCAGCGATACACGCGCTCGGTACGCGGTTTGCGCTCCAGGTGGATAATCTCTTTCAGTTCGCGTCGAACCGTCGAGAGAATCTCATCATCACTCATCTGCAGAATACCTTCATCGCTCAGGCCGCCGAGAAAGACGCGAATGATGCCTTTGCTGGGCGGAGCGCGATGGGGAAACTTATTGTGCACGAAGGTGAGAGCGCGAATACGTCGGCCCTCCGACTTTGGCACGAGGAACCCGAATCCCGGAGGCATGTGCGCGAGATCAGCACGGTTGTAAGTCGATGCGACCGTGACGGAAGAGCTGTAGGAAATCGCCTTCAACTCGGCAGCAAGTGCGGCGTCAGAAGCTTGCAGTAGATTCCCGGCAGCGTGCGCAGGCGTCGCGAGGATCACTCCGTCGAAAAACTCCTCGCGCCCGTTTACGTTCAACACCCATTCATTGCCACGGCGATCCAGCGCGCTGACCGATGCTGTCAGTTTCAGCCGGTCATTCGGCAGGAACGCCACCACCGCGTCCACCAACTGCTGCATGCCATTGTGCAATGACGAAAACAGCGGGCGCGGCTTGTAGTTCGGACCCATCTTCTTGGTGGCCTCGGCCATCTTCTTGCGAGCCGTGAGCATGCCTTTGCTCAGGCTGCCGTACTTCTTTTCCATGTCGGCAAATCGCGGCAGAACGGCCCGCACGCTGAGCGAATCGGCATCGCCGCCATAAACACCCGAGAGCAGCGGATCAGCCAATCGCTCCACCACTTCCTGTCCGTAATGGCGACGCACCATGTCGCCAACTGTCTCGTCACCATTGGTGACCGGCGGCTTCGAGAAGAACTCCATCCCCATCTTGATCTTGGTGCCCCAGGTAAAGAGTCGCGTCGTCACCGTGGGCAGGATCTTTGTCGGCACCATGAACATCAGGCCATCCGGCATGACGATCAATTTGTTCTTTACGACGATGTACGTCTTGCGCTCCTCATCATTTGACCCGATGATCTGGTCCCCGAGGCCGAACGTTTTACAGAAGTCGGTGCCGTACGTCTTTTCGGAGAGGAAGGAATCGGGACCCGCTTCGATCAAGCAGTCGTCGATGCGCTCCGTGACCATCACTCCGCCAAGCCGGTCGCTGCGCTCGAAGAGTTCGAAGTCCACGTCGGCGCCGGCCTGTTTTGCGCGCCAGATTGCCGTCGCAGACGCCAATCCCGAGACTCCGCCGCCGACGATGGCAATCCGTCTCATCTCGCCGCTCCGGTTTTCAGCGACAGCCTTGCCCGGGCAACATCCGCAATCGCCTTGATGAATGTCGGCGAATCGTTTAGCGACTCGGCACGCCACAACTTCATTCCATGAGCCTCCGCGAATTGCTGGAAGCCGATATCGATGTCATACAGCACTTCCACATGGTCGCAGACAAATCCTATCGGCTGGATGAACACACCCTCATGACCGTCGGCCTTCAACGCCAGAATGGTATCTTCGACGGTCGGTCCCAGCCACGCACCACCGGACATGCCCTGGCTCTGGAAAGCAAACGTCCACTCCTGATCGTTG
>DASTGW010000116.1:0-4011 GCA_035718705.1 Terriglobales bacterium
GAAGCCGACCGGCACAAGACGGACTATGCCGCGCTGCTCGACCCCAATTCACTGAAGGGCAAACGGCTCGGCGTGATGCGCTTCGCGTCCGGCTTCGGCACTGATGCCGCCTTTGAAATGGCGCTAGCCGTGCTGCGTGAACACGGCGCGACCGACGAGGTGATTCCGAGCGACGAAAATGTAGCGGCGGTCGCCACGCACGAGATGATGGACATTTCGCTCTCCGCCCTGCGCATGGGCGCTCGCGAAGTGCACATCGTTTGTCTAGAGAAGCGTTTTGAAATGCCGGCTGCTCTGGAAGAGATTGAAGAGGCGGAGACAGAAGGAATCATTATCCATGCCGGTTTTGGACCAAAGCGAATCGTGGGCGAAAACGGCAGAGTGATTGCGCTCGAAACGGTGGACACCAAGTGGGTGTTCGACCAGCAGGGCCGCTTCAACCCGGCGTTTGAGGAAAACAGCGAAAAGCAACTTCCTTGCGACACCGTCATCATGTCCATTGGCCAGGCTCCGAACCTTGATTTCCTGAGGCCGGATGATGGCGTTCAAAAGTCTCCGCGCGGGCTTATTGCAGTTGATCGCGACACGCTCATGACATCAGCGCCTGGCATATTCGCCGGAGGCGATTGCGCCTTCGGTCCGCGGCTAATTATCGACAGCGTCGGGGATGGCAAACGCGCGGCAGTTGCAATCGATGAGTATCTGCGCGGATACAAACATCCGGAACCAGTGATTGAAGTTGAGGTCCTTTCCCGGCACCGCATGTTCGAGGACTTCATGGAAATCACCCGACCACCGATTCCCATGTTGCCGGTTGATCGCCGGACCGGCATCACCGAAGTTGAAATCGGTTACGACGAGCAGAGCGCTACCGAAGAGGCGCGCCGCTGCTTGCATTGCTGGGTAAATACCGTCTTCGAAGGGAACCCGCTCGACGGCAGTGAGTGTGTCCTCTGTGGCGGATGCGTAGATATCTGCCCGGAGAATTGCCTTCAGCTCATCTCGCTCGACCGTATTGATTTTCCGCCGGACGTGATCGATGCCATCGCCGACAACCGCTCGCTTTTCAATGTCGAACTGGACGACATAGCCGCCGACGAATTGGGAGTTGTCAGAGGTTCGGCCATGCTCAAGGACGAAACGAACTGTATCCGTTGCGGTTTATGTGCGATGCGGTGTCCGGCGAGCACAATCACCATGGAGGCATATCACTTCCGGCCGGCAGAGGCGACGGGATTGATCTCCATTCAGACCATGGACTTAAGCACAGCCGCTTTAACCAGGGCGGCAAAAAGGTAGCGCAGGAGAGAGCCTATGTCGGACGAGCAGAAACAGCCAGCCAACAATGAAGATCCAAAAGGTCGCAGGATGTTCGTGAAGATCGGCGTAGGATCGCTTGCCATCGCCGCATGCGGGACCGGCTTGTTTGGCTATCAGTTCATGTACCCGAACGTGCTCTACGAACCGTCTCCTATCGTGAATGCCGGAAAACCTGATCGTTATCCGGCGGATTCGGTGACGCTCGACCCTGAGACTGGCATCTACGTCGTCCGAAATTCGGAGGGTTTTTATGCTCTGTCTGCGGTTTGCACGCACCTGGGCTGCCTTACCGCATGGAAACCGGAATTAGGGATCATCGCGTGCCCATGCCACGGGAGCAAGTTCCAAAGAACTGGCATCAAGATTGAAGGTCCGGCCCCCAAACCACTCCCGTGGCTTCGGATGTGGATAAACGACGACGGCGACCTGCTGGTGGACCGATCCTTCCCCATCACGCAGAAACAGATGGTGAGGGTATAACGATGGCGAAAACGATCGACAACTACGTTGACGATTTGCGTCGAAGCCGCGTTTGGTACTCCATTTTCCGAAGCGGACCAGGGTTCAGCAATCTGCACCGCGCGTTGACTGTCCAACAGAATATCTTCCTGCACTTGTTCTCGGTCAAGGCACGGAAGCGCGCAATGTCGTTTAGCGCTACCTGGTACCTCGGCGCGCTGACCATGACTACTTTCGTCATCCTGGTGGCTACTGGGATCCTGCTAATGCTCTATTACCACCCATCGGTGCCGCAGGCATACAACGACATGAAGGATCTGCAGTTTGTGGTGTCCTCCGGAGTGTTCCTCCGGAACCTGCATCGCTGGTCGGCGCACGCGATGGTCTTTCTCGTTTTCGCGCACATGTTCAAGGTTTTCTATCGTGGAGCATACCGCCCGCCGCGCGAATTCAACTGGGTTATCGGCGTGGTGCTTCTACTGATGACTTTGCTGCTCAGCTACACCGGTTATTTGCTGCCATGGGATCAGTTGTCCTATTGGGCGGTGACGGTGGGAAGCAACATCGCTTCGGCAGTGCCCGTCTTCGGATCCGACATCCGCTTTCTCATGCTGGGCGGACACCAGGTGAACGCCAACGCGCTGCTGCGTTTTTACGTCCTGCATTGCGTGATCCTTCCGCTCACCCTCGTCCTGCTAATCGCTGTGCACTTCTGGCGTATCCGTAAAGATGGGGGCATTTACGCAGGTCCTGAATTTGAAGCTATCCCCGTTGATGATAATGCGGAGAAGTTGGAGGTGACGCAATGACTGCTCCGAAAGAGTTTGTCGCCGGATTTGATTCGAACGCGAAAAAGACTCCCGTCCGTATTGCATTCATCACTCGGCGGAGTTCACCTCAGGTGAAGGTTAAAGACGAAGATACGGTCATGACCCATCCAGAGGGTTTCTTGCGGGTTGCGATTGCAGCTCAAAGCATTGCCATCTTCCTGATTTGGTTGGCACTGACATGGAACGCACCTCTGGAGGGGCTTGCGGACCCGATGCACACACCTAATCCGGCAAAGGCCCCGTGGTACTTTCTCGGCCTGCAAGAGCTACTGCACTATTTCCCGCCTGTTGTCGCGGGAGTACTTGTTCCCGGGCTGGTTGTCATGGCGCTTATTGTCATTCCTTATTTCAATATCAATATCGAATCCGAAGGAATGTTCACGAAAAATCGCGACAGGCGCCTTCGCATCTCTCTCGCAGTGGCCATTCTTCTCTGTGTTTTTCTCGTGGTGTTCGATGTGTTTGTGGCTCTGGTTCCCACGATCATCATCGGTTCATTGATGTTCGCAGCGGCATTTACCAAGCCCACGGCAGTGGGTTTTCGTCGATGGCTTGTCCAGCGACCGCTATCTTATTGGGTGATGACCTGGTTCCTTCTTGAACTGATTGTGCTGACAGCTGTCGGCACGTTCTTCCGTGGACCCGGATGGTCATGGGTTCTTCCATGGAGGGGCTGAGATGAACATTAAACAAGCACTCAGCTCAGGACGTAGAGTGTTCTTTGGTGACAGTGCACGTAGTTTTGGAACCGTTAGCGCGGTTTTATTAATCTCGCTGGCGATCGCGCCCGCCAAGAACCATTTCAGCGATTGGCGTCATTATCAAAACCAATATGTGAAATTCCTGCACACCCGCGCCGAAGGCGCCACTCTGGAGAAACATCTCGAGCGCGGAATACAGCAGATATGGCTGCCCGAACAAGCTGTTACCGACCGCTGTACCACTTGTCACGTCGGCCTGAAAGAACCGAGCTTGGAGTCGGTGAGTTTGCAGCCGTTCCGCAAGCATCCCGTGATTCCGCATTCGTTGACGGAATTCGGTTGCACCGTCTGCCATCGCGGCCAAGGCGGAGCGACCAGCGTCAAGGAAGCGCACAACACCACTGACGCGTGGGAAGAGCCGATACTTCCGGCGAAGTACCTTGAGTCCGGTTGCGGTCAATGTCATATGGAACCACTGACGGGCACTCCGCACCTGAACGAAGGACGCACCCTGCTCGCTCGGGAAGGCTGTGTGCACTGCCACAACATCAAACTGCCCGATGGAACGAAGATGATGCCGGATGACGATCCGCCATCGCTTACACACGTTGCTGATAAGACCACTCGAGCATGGATCTTTGAATGGTTGAAGGACCCAAAGGCATATTCATCGACTGCTACTATGCCCAACTTCAGCCTCA
>DASTGW010000117.1:0-4968 GCA_035718705.1 Terriglobales bacterium
CAACAACGTCACCCTGCCTGCGGGCACCGAAATCGTAGTCATGCCGAACGAGAACATCGATTCCTCAAACGCCAGCGTCGGACAGTCGTATTCGGCTGATGTCGCGGAAGACGTGACCAGTAATGGCCAGGTGATCATTCCCAAGGGCGCCGAAGCCGAACTGGTTCTTCGTAACGTCCAGGAGCAAGGTACGGTGACCGGCAATTCCGAGCTCGCGCTCGATTTGCAGTCGATTCGCGTGAACGGCCGCCGCTACATGACCAGCACCGAAGACCTCGAGAAGTCGAACAATGAAGGCCTCGGCAAGAACAAGCGCACCGCGACCATGGTCGGCGGCGGCGCGGTTCTTGGCACGCTCATTGGTGCCATCGCCGGCGGCGGGAAAGGTGCGGCGATCGGTGCCATCACTGGTGCCGGCGCCGGAGCTGGAGCCCAGGTGCTGACGCGCGGCAAGGCCGTTAAGGTCCCGGCCGAGAGCAAGCTACGCTTCAAGCTCGATCAACCGCTCGACTTGCGCGCAGCCTACTAGCACATTCGCAGCATAGAAAAAGCCCGGTCACCGACCGGGCTTTTCTTCTCCCCAAGGTACCAGCGCCGACCGCTGGTTGAGATGACGACTCACTTCCCTAGAAACTGAAGATCGTTGAAAACTCCGTTCGCAGGTCCTTCGCCGACCGCGACGGCATGCCGCAGTACAACGGATAAACGCCGCTCGTGTTTGGGATCGAGAACGTCCGGTACTGCGATTCTTCTAACGCCAGAGTTACCAACGGATTCAGCTTCCACTGGATATTGCCGGCAATGATGTCGCTCTTCCAGCGGTTCCCGGTCGTGGTGGTGAAGGCCCGCACATCGCGTGCTTTCGCCTGGTCTTCCGAGTAATGTAGGTAGAGCTGCCATCCTGCCATTCTGCCGCTGGGGTTCGCGTGGAAGATACGCGACAGTGGGAATCCCAGATTGACGAATCCTCCGGTCGTTCTCACACCTCCTTGGGGCGCGATGGTGGGCACACCATTGCGCATTCCAAACGCAACCGTGTCCGATGCATCAATCGAAGGTGCTGTTACAACCCCGGTCAGCCCACGCGTCTCGTTGAAGTGCGAGAACAATTCGCCAACGAAATACCAGCGCAAGTCAGTCCCGTTGAACCACTTCGCAAGAACCGTCACGTATCGTGTCGGCAACTGCACTTCGCCGGAAATTCCCCAGCGGTCGTTGCCAACGCGGGCTCCCGTCGGATAGGCCGCCTTAAACGCCGCCGGAACATCCGCCGCCTTCACGATCGTCTCGCGACGTCCCTGGATCCAGCTCACGATCAATTGCGCCGGAGCAACCGCTGGCGCCTTGTCGAGCTGGAACTGCGTCACGAAACGTCCTGAGAGGTCGGGCCTGCCTGAGTCGGTGCCCTGCCGTTCTGCCATCGACAACTGATCCTGCACAGCCGACGGCATGTTCCCATATGCCGGCAATACGAGCGCGAATTCCGGCGTAAACTTCCAATTGCGATCCCCGCCGAGATTGCGCGTGATGCCCACCTTCGCCAGCGGTGCCCGTTCGTAGAGCGTTCCGAAGCCCAGCCCCAGACCGGTGGTCTCAATCAAGTTCGGCAGCGTGCTCGATCCAAACGGTGTCCAGTCTTGGCCCGCAAGGAAGTACAGCGATGTCTTCTCGGTCGCGGCGTAGTCGAGTCTTCCCCAAGCCTGCCGGATCGAAGCTTGCGATGACCTCACGCTCGAGATATTGCGATTGTCCGTCTTGGTGAAGTTTCCTTCGAAGTCAAACTCGAAACGTCCTGTGATCGCGAGTTTCTTCGATACATCCGGCCACTCGAAGTTTGAGCCAATCCTCAAAAAGCGTGCCTTCACGCGGAACTCGGGCGATTTGTCCGGCCCCGAATCCCCGAACACGAAGAAGTTGATCGGCATATCGTCGCCACGTGGTGACGACGTGTCATAGATCACGCTGGCTTTGATCATGCCGTAGGGTTTCAGTTTCACCGGTCCAACTTTCAGATCCGGTATGAGCCCATCCTTTTTCGGGGTCTCGACTGGCAGCATGCGGATGGGAACCACCGCCGCAATCATCGGCGGCTTCGGCAGAGGACTCGGTTCTGCCGCCGGAACGGCCGCCGCAGCTGCCGCCGGTTGCGCCGGATTTGCACTTAGTGATGCTGCTTCTGCCGACGTCAGCACACCCTTCTTCGCCAGCAGTGCCAGCAAGGGTGCAACGTTGCCAGCCGGTTGCTTGCGAAGCCCTGCCGCTTCTTCGGCGCTCAACAAGCCTTTGTTGACCATCAGGTTGAGCAGGGACTCCATGGCGGCGGGGTTGTTACTAATAGTCGGGGTGGGGCTCCCGCTGGGCTCCGCTGCGTCTGCCGCCCAGGTTGCACAGGTTAGGACTAAACAAAGAGAAGTTGCCAGGATCAGGACCGTTCGTCTCACGAAGACCTCCCGGAGGCTAAGATCCCTTCGGCGGAACACACCACCGCGGCCCTCTGGAATTGGCCTTCATGGCCGCATCCAGGCGCGATGCTCTTATCTGCGAAGGTGAGGCATTGTGCGCAGTGCATGTCCTAAGGGTCTGTGATAACGATCACCTACCCATGTTCACCACCATCGTGGCTGTCGGCCGCCGATGCAGTTTTCATGACTTCTGGTGTCTCGCTTGTCTTACGGACGTAACTTGCCGCGGCATGCCACTGGCGTTAAGTTGGGCCCATCACGCTCGCGTGTGAGGACATCAATGCCTGCTCGCCCTGTGGTTCTGGATGACTTGATTTCCGATCTGCGCCGCATTGAGCAATGGCTCAACCAGTCGCTTGGCGTCGCGGTCGATCAGAAAGACCGGCCCGAAACTCCGGATCCGTTCAAGCCGCACGACGACCTTGCCGACCTCAAGCGTGCCATCGATCGCATTCGTCCACTGCTCTGGGTCTATCTCAACCGCCAAAATGAATCTCGCGACCTGAACCTCGCCAAGGCTCCCGCCAGCGTCCGCAATATGGTCGATGAAGTCATCAAGATCAGCGATCGCTACGTGACCAAGAACGAATAATCGGACCCCGCCACCAGCTTTTGTTACTATCGGCAGCGTGACAAGATTCCTACTTCTGATCCTGCTTCTGAGCGGAACTGCTCTCGCTGCTGGCCCTGCCTCCGTCCGCGTTGCGCTTACCACGGAACTCGGTGACATCGTGCTCCAACTCGATGCCGAGCACGCGCCAGTTTCCACCGCGAACTTCCTCAAATATGTAAACGGCGGCTTCTACACCAACGGGATATTTCACCGCACAGTGAAGCCAGACAATCAGCCGCAGAACAACGTGAAGATCGAAGTAGTGCAGGCCGGCATTAATCCTGAGCGAGAGAAAGAGAGCTTTCCGGCCATCGCACTCGAGCGCACCACCAAAACGGGCCTCAAGCATCTCGATGGCACGCTATCGATGGCCCGCTCCGAACCCGACTCTGCCACTTCGGATTTCTTCATCTGCATTGGCGATCAACCGGAACTGGACTTCGGAGGAAAACGCAACCCGGACGGCCAAGGTTTCGCCGCATTCGGCAAGGTCGTCCGCGGCATGGACATCGTGCGCAAGATCCAGGCCTCGCCTGCCGATGGCCAGAAGTTAACGCCGCCCATCAAGATCCTGAACGCGAAGGTGCTCGACTAGGGTGCATCGAGGAACAGCGACCTCGTAGCTATTCTTCGCGGATTGCTATCATTGGGCTGACCTTCGTTGCCCGTCGCGCCGGCAGGTAAGACGAGAGCACAGCAACAAATCCCAACAACAGCGGCACACCGACGAATGTAGCCGGATCATGTGCTCCCAGGCCGAACAGGAACTTTCGCAGCAACGTCGTCGCAAACGCGGCCACCAGTGTGCCGATTGCGATTCCAGCGAGTGCTAGCAGCACACCGCGGTTGAGGACGAGTTGCATAACGTCGCGCGATCGCGCGCCCAGCGCCATACGGATACCGAACTCCTTCGCCCGTTGCGAAACACCGTAGGAGATCACGCCGTAGATGCCGACGGCAGAGAGTAGTAGCGCTGACGCCGCAAAGCCAACCAACAGCCACGCATTGAATTTGCGTTCAGCGAGGGAACTCTCGACGAGCACCTTTGTGGTTTTTACGTCGTACAGAGGGCGCTCGGCATCGAGAGCGAGCACCTGACTGCGGATCTCTGGCCACAACGGAATCGGATCAGCCTTGGTGCGGACCGCGAGCGACACCCAACGCAAAAATGGCAGGCTGCGTTGCGGGTAAGGTACATACACCGCCGGCTCGTCCTGTGTTTCGAGTTGTTGCGCATGCACGTCGCCGGCAACTCCGACGATAGTCATTGGGCCAACATCGTAGTTCTTCGCCGTCCAGCGCACTTGTCTTCCCACAGCATTCTGGCCCGGCCAGATCATGCTTGCAAGACGGTGGTTCACGATCACCACACGAGGCGCGCCTTCTTTGTCGGCGTCCGAAAAAGAACGCCCGACAAGTAACGACACCCCCATGGTTTCAAAATATCCGGGACTGATCGCACGGTAGTCCGCCGAAGGAGCATCGGCTTCTGACATGGGGTTGTTAACGGGCTGGAACTTGATAGTCGTCCTGCCCGTTTGCGATAGAGGAACTTGTGTGATCGCCGCTACCGACTCGACGCCCGCCACTCGACTCACTTTATCGATTGAATTCAGAACAAAGGTGTTCTGGTTGGAAAACTGCTGAAACCTGGGACCGAGCATCCAGAAGCTGAAGGTCAGAACGTTGTCGGTCCGGAAGCCCGGATCGACAGTCAGGACCTTTGTGAGGCTACGAATGAGCAGTCCGCCCCCGATCAGCAACACGACCGTGATGGCTAGCTGGCTGATTACGAGCGCCTGCCGCATGTGCGCGTGAGACTTTGAACCCGAGGTCGTCCCTGCGCCTGATTTCAGCCGGTCGGCTGGATCGTTCGCCGATGCGCGTAGAGCC
>DASTGW010000118.1:0-5734 GCA_035718705.1 Terriglobales bacterium
TCACATTGTCGGCGGACTGCATCCGGATCTGACTTTTGAGTACTTCCTCGATCTCGTCCGCGGCCTGAAGGAACGCTTCCCGCAGGTACATTTGAAAGCCTTCACCATGGTGGAGATAGCGTTCCTGGCGAAACGCGCGAAGCTCAGCATTCGCGACACCCTGCTGAAGTTGAAAGAAGCCGGCGTGGATTCAATGCCGGGCGGAGGGGCTGAGATCTTCAGCGAACGCGTGCGTCACATCATTTGCGATCACAAGATTGATGGGTCGCAGTGGCTGGAGACAGCGAAACTCGCCCACGAACTGGGACTGAAGTCGAATGCGACGATGCTCTATGGGCATATCGAAAACGACGAAGATCGCGTAGATCATCTGCTGAAACTGCGCGCGCTGCAGGACGAGACTGGCGGATTCCAGACCTTCATTCCTTTGGCTTTCCATCCGGACAACACGCCGCTGTCGCACCTGCCCTGGACGACGGGCTTCACCGATATCAAGCAGATTGCGGTTTCCCGACTGGTGCTCGACAATTTTTCCCATATTAAAGCGTACTGGCAGATGTTGACGCCCAAGATTGCGCAGATCTCGCAGCGGTTTGGGTCTGACGATCTGGATGGAACGGTGATCGAAGAGAAGATCTACCACGACGCTGGAGCGGAGACGCCGCAGGGCATGCGACGTCAGGAACTGGAGCGCCTGATCAAAGAAGCAGGCCGGGTTCCGGTCGAAAGAGACACACTTTATCGCCCGGTCACGAGAACCGAGACGACGTTCACAGTAGCTGTCTAATACGGATCAGAAACAGAATCCCACCCGGATTTTCCGTTCGGGTGGGCTTTTTCGTTTACGCGCATTTCGGGAAATCAAGGGGAGAAGAAAAAATAGTCGGAAATCCAATTGCAACATGGATTTAGAGGCACAATCCAGAGCTGGCAAGACAACGTAACCTTCGCACTTTCGCTTCCTAGAAAGAGGTGTAAAATCCGGCTTACAAAGGTGGCGGTAACGAGGGCAACGAATGAATGTCCACGTCAGCTACAAAGTTCCCAAGTCTTCCGATCTCGAACATCAAACCAAGCAGTGCATCGAAAAGTTAAACCGGCGTTTGCAGGTATTCCGGCCGGACTTGGTTCATCTACACGCAATTATTGAGGAACGTCCTGCGCGAGCAGGATTCGTGGTGAGGCTCGACTTGCGTTTGCCCTCGGGCAACATTGCGTCGAGCTCCGACGCCGATCGTGCGGAGACTTCCATCAAGTCTGCTTTCGACGATCTCATCGAGCAAGTGACCAAACATAAAGACCGGCTGCGTGCGCAGCATCAGTGGCCGCGACAACGGCGCGTGGGAAGAACGCGGCAAGTACCTCAGGTCCCCTTCGAGGAGACACTCGCGTCGGTACAACCGGAGACGGTGTCCGAGGAAGATATTTCGACTTATATCAACGCGAACCTTCCTCGTTTGCAACGCTTCGTGGAGCGGGAACTCCGCTATCGCGAGAACAATGGAGAACTTCGTCCGCGACAGCTTAGTCCTCAGGAGGTTATAGGAGAGGCTATCGCCAACGCGCTTGGGCAGGAGGAGCGTCCGGAGAAGCTGACGCTCGAGCCCTGGCTCTATCGTCTCTCCCTGCGCGCGATCCGAGACCTGGCGCACCGTGACGGCGACGGTCGTGACACGGTGAACCTGGACCAACCGGCGCGTCGCGACGAATCGCGGTTAAATGGCGGTAGCGACGAAACTTTTCAGCAGTATCACCAACCCGACGAGTCCATCACCACGGAAAGCCTCATTCCGAACTACGGGGTGGCTACGCCGGAAGAGTCGGCAGCTTCCGACGAGATGATCAGCCTGGTGGAAATGGCGTTGGCCGGGACAGCAAAAGAAGATCGGGAAGCGTTCCTGCTGTTCAGTATTGAGGGATTCACCATCCATGAAATTGCGTCTATCAGCGGCCGACCGGCGGACGAGGTGAAGAAGTCGATTCGATCGGCGCGCGAACAACTTCGCAAGAGCTTACCGGTTCCAGGCGAGTTCAAAGAAAAGCTTCTACAGCACTCAAAAATCGCATAACAGCCGTTTACGGCGAGAGAGGTGTGCATGATCACGCGTGAAATACTTCGCGAGCTTGCGGATTTCCAGTCTCCGAAAGGCGACGCTATTACTTTTTACTATCAGCCGTACACACCGCAGGATAAGTCGCACCGGCAGGAAGCCATTCAGATCAAAGACATCGTGAAAGAGGCGATGCGCAAGGCGGAACGTTCCGGAAAGAACGGTACCGTGCGCAGCGACTTGGAACGCATCCTCGAGATGGCTGACCGCCTGCACGGGAACGCAGGCCGCGCTAAGGCGATCTTCGCCTGTGCTTCCCAGGGCTTCTGGCGTGAATACGATCTGCCGGCGCATTTACCGGCGACGGACCTGAAGATTAACGGACGCTTTCACGTGAGTCCGTTGGCCGGGCTCGATAATGCCATGGGCAAGTCGTGTGTATGCGTGCTCGATCGCACGAAAGCAAGACTGTTTGAGGTCGAGGACGAAAATGTGAAGGAGCGGGAGAGCTACTTCGCGGAAGCCGTGCGCCGCGGGCGGAGCGACGGATTCGCCGGATTCGACGCTGGCCACGCGGAGCGGCGGGCAGATAACGAAGCGCTTGGACACTACCGCCGCGTTGCAGAACATCTGTTGGAGCGTTACGGCGCGGGACAATGCGAGAACATCGTGATGGGTTGTCGCGATGAAGCGTGGCCTGACGTCGAACGGCAACTGCATCCCTACATCAAGCAGCGGCTCGCTGGACGTTTCGTCGCAGACGCGGCGACAATCACGCCGGAACAGGTACGCGAAGCAGCGGAACGTATTGTGTCGCAGCATCGGCAGGCACGTCTGCAACAGCTGCTGGGGGAGACCCTGGATGAGGCTCGTGCCAACAACTATGGCGCACTAGGCCTGAAACGTGTGCTGCGTTCACTGGAACAGGGAGAAATCCAGTCGCTGTTGATCGGCAACGATTTTCATGCGGCGGGTGTTGAATGTACGAACTGCGGGCACCTGGACATCCGTATGATCAGTGCCTGCGCTCTCTGCGGGCAGGAAACTCGCGAGGTCGACGACATTCGCGATCTTCTGGTGGCCAGGGCACTCCGGTCAGACATCGAAGTGCTCAACGTGCCACAGGCGTACCTTGAGTTCCAGAAGGCAGGAAACATTGGTGCGCTGCTGCGGTTCCGCGCCGAGCGCAGCGTTGGAGAAAGGCTCGCTTAAAGAGAAAGTATCGTAAGTTGCTGCAACCGGCCGTACGGTGATCACATCGGACAGTTTGTGCCGATCTTCGATCAACGTACGGCTCGTGTGCTTTCTACCGTGCTGTTGTTCCTTGCTGTGGGAGCATTCCTATGGGGAGCGAGGCACACCGTCATTGCCTTCCTGTTTGCGATTTTTTTCGCCTACCTGCTGGATCCCGTTGTAGAGCTGCTCGGCAAGACCAAAATTTGCCGGAATTCGCGAGTGCGCGCCATCGCTCTCGTGTACCTTGGCCTGTTCTGCATTCTCGGAACCGTGTTCTATCTCGTCGGGCCCAAACTGGTGAAGGAAGGGCAAGCCCTGAGCCAGAGCTTGCCGGGATTGCTGGAGCAGGTACAGAGTGGACAAATCGCTCACCAGATTGGTTCCCAGCGAGGTTGGAGCTGGAATACCCAGGTGCGAGTGGAGCAGTTCCTGGCTTCGCACCGGGACGTGATTGTGCACTGGGCGAGTGACTTTGGTACACGCGTAGCGGGCGTCGCGACCAACGCCATCTGGCTGATTATCATTCCCATCCTGGCGATCTTCTTTTTGAAAGATGGCAAATCGTTCGCAGAGAGTCTGGTGCAGACGGCCGACCGTCGCGCGCAAAAGCAACTGGTGCGCGGAGTGCTCGAAGATCTTCACTTGATGCTTGCCGCCTATATCCGGGCGCAACTGATCCTGGCGGCGATTTCGCTGGTGGTCTACACGATTGTGCTCACTGTCTTGCGGGTGCCATACGCCTTTGTGTTGGGCGCTCTTGGCGGGCTCATGGAGTTCATTCCGGTCGTGGGCCCGTTGGTGGCTGCGATGTCCATCCTGGGCGTTTCCTTTCTCAGTAACTATCCGCATCTGCTGCTGGTCGCGATCTTCCTTGGCGTCTGGAGGCTGATACAGGATTACGTGGTTTCGCCGCGCGTGATGGGTGGCCGCGTGGAACTGCATCCGGTAGCCGCGCTGTTCGGAGTGCTGGTAGGCGCGGAAATTGCTGGTGTCGTGGGCGTGTATCTTTCGATTCCGATCATCGCGACGCTAAGAATCCTCTGGCGACGCTGGCAGCGCTATGAAGAAGTGCGGAAAGAGACAGGTGTCAACCCTTCGCCCGCAGACGTGCGCGCCACGTAAAGTGGATGAGTCATGAAAAGACTTTCCATCAAGACTCACAAGAAGCGCGAGATCATCGACATCACGGATCGCGTGCAGGAAGCGATCGGGCGCGACAAAACTGGCGTCTGCTGCCTGACGATACTGCATACCACGGCTGCGCTAACGACCGCCGATCTCGATCCGGGCACCGACCTCGATATGCTCGACGCGTTCGAAGCGATCATTCCCAAGCTGAAATATCGCCATCCGCACGATCCCAGCCATGTGCCGGATCACATTCTGTCGGCATTGATCGGAACTTCGGTAACGCAACCGGTTGATAAGGGGCAGCTCGTGCTGGGGACGTGGCAACGCATTGTGCTGGTGGAGTTGGATGGCCCGAGGACAAGAGAAGTGGTGGTGACGGTGCTTTCCGAATAGCGTTGAACTTCTGCGTTATGGGAACAAACTCGCGCCGGCGAGTGTCTATTAGCGCAGAGGTGATGTATGGCGTTCTCGAGTGGGGAAGCTGAAATGAACGTCACTCCGCTGATCGACGTTCTGCTGGTGCTGATCATCATTTTTCTCATCATCGTGCCGGTAGCGCCGACAGGGGAAGAAGCGCAGATTCCACAAGAGAACAAAGGCCAAGCCCAAACCGAGACGATCCGGACTATCGTCATTCAGGTTGTGCCGAACGGACCTGGGGATGCGACGCTGAAGATCAATGGCGATTCCATTACGTGGGACGATTTGCGCCCGCGCCTGTTCGATATCTTCAAACAGCGAGCGGAAAAAGTCGCATTCATTAAAGCTGACTCTGAGACTGAGTTTGAGCCCGTTGCGCGCGTAATCGACATCGCGCATGCCGCGGGCGTGGTGAATATCGGGCTGATGAAATAGTGCTACAGCACCGCCGTCTCGTGGATCTCCCTACCTTCGGCGAACCGCTGCAGGTTGAGCAGTGAAGCATCGATCAGATCGGTGTCGCCCTTCAGGACGATGTCGGCAAGAATTTTGCCGGTGGCTGGCGCGTGCATCACGCCGTGTCCGCTGAAACCGTTGGCGCAATAGAAGCCGTGAACTCCCGGGACTGCGCCGAGGATCGGATGATGATCGGGCGTCATCTCGTAGAGTCCTGCCCACGCTTTCTTCGGATTCACCGCGACACGTTCGAAGCAGGGCACGCGATTCGCTGCGCGATCGAGAATCTTCTCGATGAACGTTGGCTCGAAATCCATCTTGTAGCCGGGAGTTTCCTCCGGATCGTTCCACGCCATCAGGAACCCGAGCGACTCTGGTCGGAAGTGGAAGCCATTCGACATGTCGATGGTCATCGGTGCGGAGTGCGGATACTCGTCGAA
>DASTGW010000119.1:0-4780 GCA_035718705.1 Terriglobales bacterium
ATGAACTTGCCCGCCAGGCCCGCATGCCAGCTTGTTCCGCAAGCCGTGATGTTTACCTTGTTCGCGGCCTTGAACTCGGCATCGGTGATGTCCATCTGGTCGAGGAAGACCTTCCCCGAATCGAGCGACACGCGCCCGTTCGTGGTTTCGCGCACGGCGCTGGGCTGCTCAAAGATTTCTTTGAGCATGAAGTGCTTGAAGCCGCCCTTCTCCGCCATGATCGGATCCCACGTCACGCGCTGTGCTTTGCGCTCCAGTGGATTGCCGTCGAAGTCCGTAAGCTTCACGCCTTGCTGCGTGATCACGGCGAGATCGCCGTCAGCGAGGAAGAACAAATCGCGCGTGTGATTCAGGATGGCCGGAACGTCGGAGGCGATGAAGTACTCATCTTTGCCCAGTCCAATGACCGCGGGCGGTCCGTTACGCGCGGCGACAATCTTGTTGGGCTCATCGGTCGAGATGGCCGCGATCGCCCAAACACCCGTCATCTGTTTCAGGGCTTTACGCAGTGCTTCTTCGAGCGAGTTGCGACGGCCGTTGCCGTTCGCGCTCTGGTTCATATAGCGCTCGATCAAGTGCGCGATGATCTCGGTATCCGTCTCGGTGACGAACTTGTGACCCTCTTCCAGCAACTGTTTCTTGAGTTGAAGGTAGTTCTCGATGATGCCGTTATGAACAACAACAACTTTTCCAGAACAGTCGCGATGAGGGTGAGCGTTTTCTTCCGTCGGACGTCCGTGCGTCGCCCAGCGCGTGTGGCCGATTCCGTATGTCCCGTCGAGCGGCTTCAGGCGGATCGCCTCTTCCAAGTTGCGCAGCTTGCCTTCCGCGCGTCGAACCTGCAGGCCCTCACCGTTGCCGGCGACCGCGATTCCCGCTGAGTCGTATCCGCGATACTCAAGCCGGCGCAGGCCATCAATGATGACCGGCACCACTCCCTTTTTTCCCACGTAGCCGACGATGCCACACATACCGCTATCCTCCCCCGCGCCAGAGCCCCTTGTGTATACCCGATCAGATCAGCGGCGTCTCGCCACCGATTCAGCTTCTTCGCCTTAATCCTCGAGCTTGTAGTGGAACTCCTCGATCACGGGGTTCGTCAGCACTTCGCGGGCGATCTTCTCCACCTGCGTCTTCGCCTGCTGCTGATCCTGTCCAGCGATCTCAAGTTCGAAATACTTTCCCTGGCGGACGTCGGAAACCGAGCCATAGCCCAACTTCTTGAGTGCACCCTGGATGGTTTTGCCCTGCGGATCGAGCACGCTCTTCTTCAGCGTTACGTACACGTATGCCTTCATGGCGTGGGGTGATTATACCTTTCTAAGTTATTGATGGCCTTAGAGTAGAACCTTACTTTGGTAATGGCTAGAGCCGGAATAATTCTCGTAAACGTTTGGTTTGCGCGCGGCTCACGGGGATCTCGGTCTGCTTTTTGTCATCCATGCGAAGCATGTAGGAACTCTTAAACCACGGCACCACTTCGCGGATGCGATTGATGTTCACCAGGTACGAGCGATGCGCGCGCCAAAACAGGTTCTGGTCAAGGTTCGTCAGCAGCTCTTCCAGCGTCCGACAGTTCGACTGGCCTTCCAGACTGGCTGTGACGACGGAGATGATTCCGTCTTCAATCGAGCTGTAGCAGATCTCTCGCTGGTCCACGAGGAAGAGCCTGCCCGCTGACTTCACCAGCACCTTCTGCGGATGCGCCTTGGGCTGCTGCTTCTCTTCCAGCATCTTCACCAGTGCATCGAGCTTGTCATTGCTGGCCGAAGGGGCAGCGGTTTCTGACTGCTTGCGCGCCCGCTGCAATGCTTCCGAAACTCGCTTCTTGTCGAAGGGCTTGAGCAGGTAATCGACGGCGTTCACCTCGAACGCCTTCACTGCGTATTGATCAAACGCAGTCGCAAACACCACTTTCGGGACGCGTATCTTCTTATCGATCAGCTTCTTAATGACTTGGAAGCCATCCAGACCGGGCATCTGCACGTCGAGGAAGACGATATCGGGATTGTGTTCCTTGATCAGGTTCACAGCTTCAATCCCGTTATGACCCTGGGCCACAACTTCCACGTCGCCCACCGACTTCAACAAATACAGCAATTCGTCTCGGGCTAACTGCTCGTCGTCCACGATTACTGCCGAAAGAGACATTCCTGCTCCAGAAAAGTGTCAGGAAAAGTATATCGGGCTTGGAAATACCAGCGCAAACAGCCCCCGACGCCTGTGCTACCCTGCTCTGCCTATGCCCGGCAACTTCATCCAGGTCACCCCGTTCATGCACGTCCCGGACCTGAAGGCGGCGGTCGCTTTCTTCACCGATGTCTTGGGCTTCCGGTGCCTGCTCCAGTTCTCTGACTACGCCTACGTTCACCGAGAAACGGTCGGGTTTCGCATCCTCCAGAACAAAGGCTCCGACGGTGCTCCTCCAGGGAATCGCCGCTTCTGCTACTACATCGATGTTCAGGATGTAGATGCCTTGCACGCCGAGCTGTTGCCGAAGCTCAACACCTTGCCCCAGAAAGACGTCTATGGGCCAGTGAACCAGGAATACGGGCAACGCGAGTTGATAGTTCTGGCTCCCGACGGGAACCTTCTGGCATTCGGGCAGGAGATCAAGAACTCCTGAGCAAATGAACAGGGCTGCCCTCCATCATGGGCAGCCCTTGCTGTTCGAGAAACTTAGCTTTACTTGCCTTCGGCGGTCTTCTTTTCCATCCACGACCAGACGGGTTCACCCGCCTTGTCGCGCAACACCAGTGTGTTGTTCCCCTTGATGACTTCTCGCGCCAAAATCAGCGTCGTCCCCGCATCGTTCTTGACCTTGGAACCGGTGATGTCCACCTGATCGCCCTTGGCGAATTCAACGCTCATGTCGGCCAGGAAAGACTTCGGGGCCACATAGACCTCCACGGTGTCCGCGCCGTCCTTGATGATCAGGGAAATGCGCTCCTGCCCATTCACGGTTTCAGTCTTCAAATCCTGAATAGTCGTGTTCAGCTTTGTCTCGGTGGTCTTGTCGTACTTGGGTGCCTTTTGTCCGAATGCCAGCGCAGCCAGGCACAACACCAACACTGCCAGCATTACGGCTTTCATGCTCTTGGACATAACCCATCTCCCGGAACGCTCCGGTCGAGCGCTCCTGTCAACCCTAAGCTACTGCCGCTCCCTGGCAATTCCTGTGAATCACGTCACAACGGGTTGTGAGGGATGCGGGCGTAGAAACAGGGAAACCGTGGCCCAAGGGACCCGATCAAACCGGCCCATGGTACTCCCAAATCGTGGAAAATACAGGACAATCGGATGTCCTAGCCCGGCATGTGAGGGCCGGGGTCACGTCAGGGACAACACGGCCTACTTCGCAAACTCGCTATGTCTCCGGCTGTAGAACACGTACACGATCAGCCCCAGAATAAGCCAGCCAAAGAAACGCAACCATGTGATCACCGTCAAACCCGTCATTAACCCGCCGCACAGAATGACCGCAATGATCGGGAACAATGGCACGAGTGGAACTTTGAACCCGCGCGGACGATCGGGCTGCTTGCGCCGCAGGAAGATCACCCCCAGCGATACCAGCACGAACGCGAACAATGTCCCGATGTTCGACAGATCTGCCGCATCGCCAATGTCCACAATTCCCGCCGGCAGTCCGACCAAGAAGCCCGCAATCCAAGTCGACCAGTGCGGCGTCTTGAATGTCTTGTGCACCACCGAAAAGATCTTCGGCAACAGCCCGTCGCGCGACATCGCAAACCATATGCGTGTCTGCCCGTATTGGAACACCAGCAAAGACGACAGCATTCCCGTCAGTGCGCCGATGATGATCACCGCCTGAAACCACCGGTTCGCTCCCAAGGCAGCGAGTGCGTAAGCGACGGGCGCCTCCGATGCGTTCGCCACCGAACTCTTCACCACCGACGTGCCGCTCTGCGCAGCCAGATTGCTCATCTGCGCTGCGGCAGCATCAGCATCTTCCCGACCGCCGTCAATCATCACGCGATAAACGTTGTTGTCGCTTCGGGAAACGTATCCGACTTTCGGCACCGAATTCAGTTGCTGGTCGAAACTCGAGGATGGCTGTGTCAGCTGCACCTGCACTACCTGCGTTCCCGAGCGGAAGAGCGGGAACGGCAGCATCCCCAGCAGTACCAGCGCCACCCCTACATAGAGAATCGTGCACACGATCAATGAGGCGATGATTCCAAAAGGCACATCCTTCTGCGGGTTCTTCGCTTCTTCTGCGGCGGTCGAAACCGAATCGAATCCGATATACGTGAAGAAGATGATGGCCCCGCCGGTGATCACGCCCCCGAACCCCGAAGGTAGAAACGGATGCCAGTTCGTAGGCTTCACCAGCATGCCACCAACCACCAGGAACGTTATGATCGCACCCAGCTTCACCACCACCATAATGTTGTTCGTCTCAGCCGACTCGCGCACTCCGCGCACGAGCAGCACCGTCAGGATCATGACCACGAGAAACGCCGGGAGGTTGAAGTACGCGCCTGTCCAGTGGTTCCCCGCAAAGACAGCACTCGACCACTTGTCGGGGATGACAAGTCCAAATGACGCAAGCTGCGCCTTCAGGTATCCGCTGAAGCCGACCGCCACGGCAACGTTGCTGACCGCGTATTCGAGGATCAAGTCCCAGCCGATAATCCACGCAAAGATCTCGCCCAGCGTCGCGTAGGAATAGGTGTACGCACTACCGGCAATCGGAATCATCGAGGCCAGTTCCGCGTAACAAAGCCCGGCGAAGCTACACGCAACCGCCACCAGG
>DASTGW010000120.1:0-12584 GCA_035718705.1 Terriglobales bacterium
AATTCGACGCGGAACTTAATGCCTCGCTGGATGACGCAGATCTCGCCGGGCTTCAGGTCGATGCGTCCGAACTCCGTATGGATGAGCAACGCTCCCAGCTGAGGAACGATGAGCAACTCGCCGTCGGCGTTATAGAACGCGCGATCGACCATGCTCTTATTGGCGAGGTACACGTGAATGGCGACGCCCGAGTGCATCGACGAATCGCCGTTGCCGGCAATGGTGACCAGGCCGTCCACGAAATCCGTGGCTTCTTTCGGAATGGCGATGGGATCCCAACGCAACTGGTTGGGTGGCGTGGGAACCTCGTCGAACGGCGTCGAACGCAACAGCTTCTGTGGGAGTGGTGTGTAAGGCTTGTGCGTGACCGACGGTCGCAGGCGGTACGCCCACGTGCGGCGATTCAGCGCTCTGGGTGCGGTAAACGGAGTGCCGCTGAGTTGCTCGGCATAGAGTCCGTGCGGCGCTTGCTGCGGTGAGTTCTGTCCCACGGGCAGCGCGCCGGGAACGGCTTCACTGGCGAACTCATTGCCGAAGCCGGAATGGTAGAGGAGCGGTTGCGATTTCGATTGCGTCGTCGCCATAGTTTAATTAACCACCAAGGGCACGAAGTACCACAAAGGTCTTTATGGTTTTTCTCTTCCGATTCCTTGGCGACCCTTAGTGTCCTTTGTGGTTATAGATTTCCGCGCTTCGCCTGTTCCAATTCAATCGCCTCGAACAGCGCCTTGAAGTTGCCTTTGCCGAAGCCGCGGCTGCCTTTGCGCTGAATGATCTCGAAGAACACCGTCGGACGGTCTTCGACTGGCTTCGAGAAGATCTGCAGCAGGTACCCTTCCTGGTCGCGATCAACCAGAATCCCCAAGCGCTTGATCTCTTCCAGTGGTTCGTCGAGTTTGCCGACGCGGTCCTGCAAGATTTCGTAATACGAGTCCGGCACGCGCAGGAATTCCACGCCGTTTTGCTGCAGACGATCGACGGTATAAAGCACGTCCTTTACCTGTAACGCCACGTGCTGCACGCCGGGGCCGCAGTAAGCCTGGAGATATTCGTCGATCTGCGACTTGCGTTTTCCCGGTGCAGGCTCATTGATCGGAAATTTCACCGAGTACGAATCGTCGGACATCACGATCGACATGAGCGCCGAATATTCGGTCGAGATGTCCTTGTCGTCGAAGCTGATGTAGCGATGGAATCCAAAAATCTTCGAGTAGAACTCGGCCCACTCGTTCATCTTGCCGAGTTCCACGTTGCCGACCATGTGATCGACGCGCAGGATGCCGGTATCACGCTCTTCAATGCGAGCTTCGGAATACCCCGGCAGAAAGGGACCATCGTAATCCTTGTACGAAATCAGTGAGTGGATGGTGTCGCCGTAGGTGTGAACGGCCGCGCGACGCACCACGCCGTGATCGTCTTCCATGTCGTACGGCTCAAGGAACGGCTTGGCTCCGCGCTTCACGGCTTCGGCGAATGCGAAATCAGCATCTGCCACTTCGAGCGCGATGTCTCGCACGCCGTCGCCATGTTGCTTGATGTGCTCCGCCGCCGGATGGTCGCAGGTCAGCGGTGTGCTCAGGAGGAACGTCGTCTTGTGCTGTTGCAAGGCATAGGATGCTAGCTCGCGATTGCCGGTTTCGAGCCCGCTATAGGCGACCTGGGAAAACCCGAATGCCTTGCGATAGTAGAAGGCTGCCTGTTTGGCGTTGCCAACCCAGAACTCCACGTGATGAACGCGCTTCAGCTTAAGGGGGTTCTCCATCCTCATCTCCCGCAACGATTCTAAATGGTCGCTCGGCTGGGAAGTAAAGATGCGGGAAACAGCGCCTGGGTAGCTGCTCAGGCGCTTCCGATCAGCACCCCGGTGATGAATACCAGCACTCCGCCTACGACCACCTGGAAGGCGGCCGAAGCGATCGGGGTATCCATATAGTGCTGGCGAATCCAGGTGATCGCAGCGAGTTCGAAGATCACCACCACCACCGCCGCCACAAACGCAGCATGGAAGTTCGGGACCAGGAATGGCACGGTGTGGCCGATCCCACCCAAGGTGGTCATCAGTCCGCAGATGACTCCACGGATCCACGGGTGTCCGCGCCCTGTGAGTGCGCCATCATCGGAGAGGGATTCGGCAAACCCCATGCTGATGCCCGCCCCGATCGAGGCCGCGAGTCCAACTGTGAACGCGTCATGGCTGTTCTTGGTTGCGAAGGCAGCAGCGAACACCGGCGCCAAGGTCGAAACCGATCCGTCCATTAATCCGGCCAATCCGGGCTGCACGATCTGCAGAACGAACAAACGCCGGTTCGCTTCGTCTTCCTGCGCCTTGATATCCGGCTTCAGCTCCTTCTTCTCCAGTTCCTCGGCGCGGTTCTCGTGATAGCGCTCTTCCTGCGCGAGATCGTCGAGCAACTGGCGGATGTTCACATCTTTTGACTGCGCCGCCGCCTTTTCGTAGAAGCGACGCGTTTCGGCTTCCATGGCCGCAGCGTGATTGCGGGCTGCATCCAGATTCAAGCCCTCGATCAGCCACACCGACCGGCGATTCACGAAGCCCTTCACGTCCTGTCGCCGAATCAACGGAATGTGGTTGCCGAACTTCTGCTGATAGAGCTCAAGAAGCCGGCGGCGATGGCCGGACTCTTCCAGGCGCATGCCATCGAAGACGGCCGCACTGGCCGGAAAGTTTTGCCGAAACGTCTCTGAAAAATCGGCGTAGACGCGTTCATCTTCTTCTTCGAGCGAAATAGCGAGAGCGAGAATGTCACGTTCAGTCAGGCTTTTGAAGTCGCGCATAGTTTGGGGGCGGCAGTCCGCCTTGGGCCAATACCTTACACGGAAGGGCACATTTCACGCGAGTGTTGCGATCACAATTGACGCTCCATCACGGAATCGATAGGCTTCGCTTAAGAATGGCTACCACGCTCGAAGTCCCAAAGGAAACGCCGTCCAGCACGCCCGTTGCGACGACGCGCTTGATGTCGCTCGACGTTTTTCGCGGGCTCACCATCGCGGGCATGATCCTCGTCAATAACCCTGGCGACTGGGGCCACGTCTACTGGCCGCTTGAGCACGCGGAGTGGAATGGCTGGACACCGACGGATCTCGTCTTTCCGTTCTTCCTCTTTATCGTGGGCCTGTCGATGGTGCTTTCCTTCGATGCCCGTCGGGCGCGAGGAGCGAGCCAAGGGAAGCTCCTGCTGCACGCGCTCAAGCGCAGCGCCATAATCTTTGCGCTCGGACTCTTCCTGAGCGGCTACCCGCACTTCGATCCGCACACGATACGCATTCCCGGCGTGCTGCAACGTATTGCCGTCGTTTATCTGCTTTCCTCCGTGCTGGTGCTGTATTTAGGACGCAAAGCGCGAGTCGCCGTTGCCGCTGTTCTGCTCCTCGGATATTGGGCGCTGATGAAGATAATTCCGGTGCCTGGCTTTGGCGCTGGCGTGCTCACGCCTGACGGCAACCTCGCCGCCTATGTCGATCGCGTGCTGATGTACAACCATCTCTACGTCGCGCACCGCTACGATCCGGAAGGCATCCTCAGCACGCTGCCGTCGATTGTGACGTGCTTGCTCGGCGTCTTCACGGGCGAATGGCTTCGCGGGAAACAGCCAACTCAGATCGTTCGTGGACTGTTAATCGGCGCCGTCGCAGGTATCGCCATTGGGAAGCTTTGGAATTTCTGGTTTCCGATTAACAAGAATCTCTGGACCAGTTCCTACGTGCTCTTCGCCGGAGGCATGGCCCTCGCACTGCTCGCACTCTGTTACTGGACCATCGATGTGCGCGGCTGGAAACTGTGGTCACGGCCATTCCTGTGGTACGGATTGAATCCGCTGGCGATTTATGCCCTGGCAAGCTTCATCGGAAAAGCCAGTGTGGTTCACAAGATTGGGACGGAGACTCCGAAGGGCATCATCTTCAATCGCGTATTCGCGCACCTGTTTGCGTCGCCGTACGTTTGCTCGATGTCCTATGGCCTCGCCTACGTGCTGGTGTTTATGCTCGTCGCGTTCGTGCTCTATCGCGCGAAAGTTTTCATTCGCGTCTAGCTGTCGCCTGCAGCTTTGAGGGCTGCGAGGTCGATACCCAGGTGCTGGCATTTCTTGTAAAGATGACTGCGCTCGAGGTCGAGTTCCTTCGCCGTCGCGGTCATGTTGTAACCGTGCTTCTTCAATTCCGTGAGGATAGTCTGCTTCTCGAACTGGTCGACGCGCTCGGCAAGCGGGCCGACCCCAACTGCCACAATCGGATCATTGGCACGTGAGCCCTTGCCCCTTGGCAACGCCAAGTCTACTGCCGTCCGATCAACTTCATTGCCCGTAGCTAGCAGCATTACCCGCTCCACCACGTTGCGAAGCTCGCGTACATTGCCCGGCCACGAGTACGCGCTCAAGGCTGCAATGGCGTCGGGTGAAAATGGCATCGGCTTCCATCCGTTCTGGGTGCAGACCATCGCGGCGAAGTGCTCCACGAGAACCGGGATATCTTCGCGACGCTCCCGTAGCGCAGGCAGCAACAGCGGAAACACGTACACGCGATGGAAAAGGTCCTGCCGAAACTTTCCTTCCGAAACCAGTTCTTCCAGGTTGCGATGAGTGGCAACCACTACTCTGACATTCACCGGAACGGGTTTGTCGCCGCCGATGCGTTCGACTTCGCCTTCCTCAAGCACGCGCAGCAATTTTGCCTGCATCGCCAGCGGCATGTCGCCGATCTCGTCCAGGAAGAGCGTTCCGTGGTGCGCTTGCTCGAACTTGCCGATATGCCGATTGGCTGCTCCCGTGAAGGAACCTTTTTCGTGACCGAACAACTCCGACTCAATCAACTCCGCCGGAACGGCCGCGCAATTCAGCGTGATGAAGGGCCCATGCGCCCGTGGCGATTTCTCATGCAAGGTTCGAGCCGCCAGTTCTTTTCCGGTGCCAGTCTCGCCGAAGATGCACACGCGCGACTCGCTGGCTGCCACGCGCTCGATCTGTTGCATCACGCGCTTCATCGCCTCGCCTGACCAGACGATCTGATGCTTCCCGACGCGTTGCTTGAGTTCGCGATTCTCGTTTTCCAGACGCTTCAACTTGAGCGCGTTGTCGACCGTGAGCAGCAGTTTGTCGGTCGAGAGCGGCTTTTCCAGGAAGTCCAGCGCGCCTAATCGCGTCGCTTTCACCGCCATCTCGATATGCGCCTGCCCGGACATCATGACGACTGGCGCCGCCACGGATGCGTTCTTCAGATCCTCCAGCAGCGAGAGTCCGTCGCGTCCGGGCATCACCACGTCCGAGAGGATCAGGTCGAATGGCCGTGACTTTGCTAACTCCAGCGCCTTCGCAGCGTTGTCGCACACTGTCGCTTCGTGGCCCGCCAGGCGAAACGCGCGCGAAAGGGAAGCCAGGGTATTAGGTTCGTCGTCCACAATCAGGATGTCGGCTTTGGTTGCCATTAGTTATCCCACCTTCGCTGTGTCAGCCCGTAACGCGCCATTAAGATGTCGAGGAAGGTCGATTTTGAAGGTTGCGCCACGGCCGGGTTCGCTCTCGACCGTGATGCTGCCGCGGTGATCGCTGATCACCGACTGCACGATCGCCAGTCCAAGCCCCGTCCCGTGCTGCTTGGTCGTGTAGTAGGGCGTGAACAGTCGCTCGCATTCTTCTTGCTTGAGTCCCACGCCCGTGTCGGAAATCTCAACTCGGATTCCATCGCCATTTTGACGTGTGAGCAATGCGATGGTGCCGCCTTCGGGCATGGCATCCATCGCATTCAGCACGAGATTTGAGAACACGCGATGTAGCAGGTCAGGGTCCGCATCGATCTCAGGGAGATTTTCATCCAGCTTGAGTTCGGCTTGAATGACCGGCTTTCCTGTTGCCGAGAACTGCGGCTCATGCAGGGCCACGATTCGTTTTAGCAGATCGTTCACCTGCACTCGCTGTAACTGGGGCTGAGGCATTTTGGAAAAATCGCTAAAGCGCCCGATGATCGTCTTCAGGTTCGAGATCTCTGCGAGCAACGTCGTCGTGCTCTCGCGGAAGATTTCGTCGAACTCTGCCTCTGGCAGTGAACGTGCCCGCAACAAATTCTCCACGGTGATCTGCAAGGGGAAGAGTGGGTTCTTCAACTCATGGGCAAGGCGTCTTGCTAATTCTCTCCAGGCCGCCACGCGCTCCGACTGCAACAGTCGCTCACGCTGGGTGATGATCTCGTGCGTCATGGTGTTGAACGCTTCGGCCAGTTCTCCCAGCTCTTCTGTATTCGGCACTTCCACGTGCGTATCCCACTGACCGCCAGCCACGGTCCTCGATGCTTCCGCCAGTTGCACTACAGGGCGTGTGATCCGCGTGGCCAGCCAGATCGATACCATGATGGCGACCAAAATCCCGATTCCGCCGACCGTGAACGCCACTGTCCGAATGTCGTAGAGAAACTGCACCAGTTCACGACGTGAGTGAGCAACCAGAAGTACTCCAAGCAGCGAACCGTCAGCGCCTTTCAACGGAAATGCATTTACCGTCTCGGCATCACGCAAATCGTCACTCCAGTGGACGATCTTTGTGGCGTCCTCGTTCGTCTGCTGAACTTTCTCGATGAGCGGGGCAATCTTCTCGATTCCATCTGTGGCTGATGTCAAACCGATCAGATTTTTCGCGCTTACTCCGCCTTCCTGGGTGCGGTATAGCATGGCCCGCATCCCGCTCGGGAGTGTGAGTGTCGAAAGGAAGTCCTGGTCCAGCTTTTCTCCACCCAATACGTACAACGTGCGTTCGCCAACTTTTACGGCCTTGATCGCGAATAATCCCAGGGTCACGCTGTCGGGCAGTTCCTCGCGCTTCAGAAAGGCGCTGGTACCGGTGGTTTTTATTGCAGCTTCCTTGTACCCGAACCTCGCCGGCCATTGTGCCGAGGAAACGATCGTTCCGTCTTCGGTGAGGAACTCCAGAAAGTCCAACTGATGTGCCTGCGCCTTCTGTGCCGCTTCATTCAGATACACGGCAGGGTCACCACCGCGCGAAAGGTCGAGCGCCATCCGCGAAACCGATTCTTCGTCGGCGATACGCTGCACACGCTGCGCGACTTCATCTCCACGACGAGTGAACTCGCGCCGGAACTGCTGCACCAATGCCTGCGCGCGTTGCGTATCGGTTCGCTCGAAAACTTCTCGCGTGCGGACAGAGATGGCCCATCCGATCGCGATCACCGTAGCGATGATCAGTACCGCGAAAACTCCGAGCAGCCGACGCCGAAAACTCACGGACGCTCCTCCCGCTTCGCGAGCCACACTTCATCGAGAAGCCAATCACCGTTCGGGGTTTGCTTGAAGTCTCGAACGCGGTCCTTGATGGCGGCGATCCGTGGGACATGCACCAGCGGGATCGCGGTGAAGGTCTGCAAGGCAGTTCGTTCATCCGAATACAAGGATTCCAACGACCCGCTGTTCACGACTGGCATGATGGTAAACCGTCGCAACACGTCGTTGAGCGCCGTAAATGCGTCAGGGGACGAAATAATGTTGTGCGCAATTCGCAAATCGGTCGACGCGTTGTTTCCAGCCGCTGCGTTCGCCGATATTCCAGTGTCTCTTAAATTCAGGGCTACTCGTTCGGCGATTAAACGTTCAAGCGGATCACCAGTGTCATAACTGATCGTGAGGGTCGGGACTTGGCCCACTTCGCTCTTTAATTGTCGCGCCTTCCCGAGGTCTTGCGTCGAAGGAAAGAGGAAGCTGTATCCGGTCATCCAGTTGGGCAGTAGTCCTGCCGCGACTTCGCCCTGGCGCTGGTAGATCACAGCGTGAATCGCGTTTCGGTCAATCGCAAGTGATATCGCCTGCCGCAATCTCTGGTCGTGCAGAATCGGCGTTCCGGGATTCACGATCAGGAGTACCGTTTCTGCCGGACGCGACAGCTCAACATGCATGCGCTGATCCACTGCTCGCCGATACTGCTCCGTGCCAACTTCCACGACATCGGCACGGTCGAACGAGAACTCGGTCATCTGATCGCGGAACGGCTTCGACGTGTTTAGCTCCACGGCATCCAGGTAAGGTCGACCGTTCCAGTACTCGTCATTCGCACGCAGTGAAAATGTGTCCCCGGTTCTTTTGTCGATTCGATAGGGGCCAGTGCCGATCGCGTTCTGGTTTTTATCAACAGTGGCAATCGCATACGGTGGCTGCGCAAGCGCCATGGGAACTCCGGGCTGCGGTTGTTCGCAATCCACGATCACACCATTGGATGCCGTCAGTACTTTGCATCCGGGAACCTGCGCTTGCGCGAGTGACTTTGCTACCGTCAACGGTGTCATCTCCGACCCATCATGCAACTGAACATTCTGCCGCAGTAGAAACTCCCATCGCGCGCCGTTGTTCGGGGTCGACCAGTACGACGCCAATCCCGGCTGTAGTTGCCCATTTTCGTCGATGCGGGTCAGTGTTTCGAATACCAGTCCGCTAAGCACCTCGGGAGCGCCTTCGTACTCTGGAACAGTCACACGGCTCTCGATGCGAACACCGCTTCCGTATCGCGGACGCGTGCGTCCGTGGGCGGCTGCGCATAGAAGTGCCGCCGTGCTAGTGATTGCAAGTAGCCGATACGCTGTACGCTTCATAGTTTCCGTTCCGCAGATTACGGGCAATTGCAACTGACGTGGTGCTGTCGTGCGACCAGAGAGAAACAATCGGTCCCGGGAAATCCAGCGTTGAACTGACCAATACAGGATCGCGGTCTGGAATTTCGAACGCCCGCAGCGAATCCGCTTGCGTATCGTCGAGGGCAGCAGTAACAAGCAACTGCGTTCCGAGACCGCACCCACTGCTAACGACGGCGATATCGCTGCCCCAATCCGCTGTCACAGACGGCGGCGCCAGGCGCTCGTTGATCCCATCGGTCACCCGCAATCGTCCATCAACTCCCATGAACAGAGCCAGGGAGTAGTTTCCGCGTTGCATCCAGGCTGCTGAGTAAAACGGCGAACCAGCCTTCTGGCTCGCTGGGACCGTGGCTCCCGTGAAGTAGTTTCGTGCGGAGTTGAAGAACGCGGCCTTCGCGCCAATCTTCCACGGATCATCGCCATCGCGGCATAAGCTTGCCTGCTGTGAGACTTCGCACACCGTGCCTGGAAGGTACGCGTCAACCCCTCGGCTTTGATTCGCCACGAGCAGTCCACGCAGATCTCGCGGGAACGGATGGTTGTGCGTGATCGTCCACGACTGCTGCTTCTGCCATGTGTTGCCGGCAATCGTATAGACGGTGATGTTCTCCGGATCCAGCACAAAGAGCCGCGCATTCGGCGACGCCGCATCCATGACATACGCATCGAGAATGGGGGCACTCTGCGCGAATAGCAGCATTTTGTGCAAACTAACGCTCGGCGCATTCTTCGATTGCGCCACTGACTGCTCGCGAGGTACGGTCACCATTTCGATCTGAGCCTGGTTCCCCTGCTTGATCTCGGCCACCCACACAAGACTCTTCAAGTTTTCCGAAAGCGTAACCTGCACATCGCTGTTCGCCGTCGCGGCCGGTCCGACTCGCACGCCGGATGCACGCAACTGTGCTTCGAGCGCCTTCTGGATTTCCGGCACCTGATCTTTCGGAAGCGACGAAGCGTTAGTTACCGCCAGCGTGATGCTGCCAGGACCTGCTGCACCGGCGATCGCCTTCGCGAGATCGGCAACGGGCTTGTCCCATGACCCGGCAAACGAAGGAGCGGCGCACAAGATCACCAGCAGCGCCACCGCCCGGAGCCGAGTAAGAATTTTCATCGCGAGAACCGCATTATAGTTTGCCGGAATCGTGGTTCCGCTACGACGTTTCACTGGCGTCCTCATTAGAGCAACAAACGGCACAACAACCGGACAGCCTGACGGCGGCGGTGTCAGGCTATCCGGGTTTCGGAAGGGCCCGACTTTAGTCGGGCCGGTTCCAAAGCTAAGCTTTTGGCCCTTGGAAATTAGTGGCCCGGGTTCTGTTCCGGCGGATCATCCGTATCCGGTCCGGCTGTCTGTTGCTGGACGGCCTGGTTCAGTGCTGCCGGCGACGGCGATCCAAAACTGCGGAAGACGTCGTTGGCGAAGAAAAACTTGCTGTCCGTCGGTACCATCATCAGCTGGATCTTGTCCGACAGCTTCTCGGCGATGATCTTGTTGATGAGCAGCGGATTCTGTTTCAGCGCGGCGGCTTCATACTTCATGCGCTCAGCATCGGCGGCTGCGGTCACGCGAATGCGATTGGCTTCGGCTTGCGTGAGGTAGTTGCGGCGCTCGAGTTCGGCCTTGGAGTCAATAATCTTGGCTTCGGCGGCAGCCTCGGCGCCCTTGATCGTCGATTCCTTCCTCGCCTCCGCTTCCAACCGCGTCTGCTCGATTTGCTTTTGCTTCAAAGGGAGCGTGTACGTCATCGCGTCCGCCTCCCCTTTGGCCTCGAGCACCTTTACCTGCGCGTCGCCTTCGGCCTGCTTCACCTGCGCGACCTTCTGCGCCTCGGCGTCGAGTTCGGAGATGCGCACCTGTTTGGCGTGGATCTCCGTCTCAACTCCCAGTTGATCGTTCTGCTGTTCCTTCAGCAGCAGGTTTTCGAGTCCTTTGGCATATTCAGGCGGAAGCTGGATGTCGCGCAGCATCACTTCCTTCACCACGATGCCGTCAGCACCAAGCTGATCGCGAATGGCTGTTTCAGCACGTTGGCGAACCTCTTCCCGCTTGGCGCTGAAGATGTCGCGGACGGTATAGTTCGGTGCCAGCTCTCGCCAGGCGCTGGCTACGATCGGCGGAACAAGTTCCGTTTCGACCGGCTGCGGCAGATGGCTCTGGATGTAGTCCAGCCGCCTGGGATCAAGTCGATAGCGGACAGTGATCGCTAACCCGAGCGTTAGGCCTTCTTTCGCCTGCACGCTGAGAGGAGAAGCGGGCTTCACCGCCTTGTTTCCGTCTTTGAATTCGGCGCCGCCGGTGGTGAAGATCTTGTCACGCATGTCGAAGACTTCGACGTGTTCGACGAGCGGCGTAACCGCATGAACACCGGGGTACAGTGTTCCTGCGAGCGTGCCGCGGGTCTGGCTGACGCGTATGCCAGCCATTCCGCTAGGGACCACGGCAATACTCAAGGCGATGAGCATCGGCGCCCATGCCATGCAAACCAGCGCGACCGAAGTGCGCCAGCGAATGGGTTGAGGTTCAACGGCTACTGCGCCCGCCGCCTGCTTGCGGCGATATTGCACGAGCAGCCAAAGGTCGTTAGCAACAATGGTGGCGGCGGTGATGAACATCCCGATTCCTACCACCAGCAGCGTGTACTTGAGGAACAGCATATCCGCCTCCTGATCAGGCCTGCTTTACAGCTTTCGCTCCGCGTTTAATTTGTTCTGGGAGCGCACGGCACGCGGCGCGAAGAAGAACCGGAACATGCCCCCGAAGATCAGCTCTTCCATCAGCAGCGCGCACATTACCGAGAAGAAGAACCCTGCTACTACGACCGCCGCTGTGGTTGCGTTTTCCATCACCATCTCCTCATTCGTAGGTTTGCTGACGCTGAGCTCGCGAAACGGAAGCATCTATGCACTTATCGTGCTGCCGCACTCGATCCATCGCCTTCTGTCGTTGCCGTCGCCATCACTACTGGCTCGCTGGCCGTTCCAAAGATCTGCGCTGTCTCTTCATCGCGCTCGGCGCGAATCTCAACCGCATCTCCCGGACGCACGATCTCGAACAGTTGCTCCAGGTCCTTCCTCGCCATGCGTATGCATCCGTGCGACGCCGCCTTGCCAATCGACTTCGGCTCGTTCGTGCCGTGGATGCCATAACCTTTCTGGCTGAGACCGATCCAGCGATTGCCCAGCGGATTGCTCGCGCCGGCAGGAATCACTTTTCCAGGGTGGTAATAAGTCGGGTTGCTGACGCGATTGACGACCTTGAAACTTCCGCTTGGACTCGGCGAACTCTCTTTGCCGACGGCGACGGGGAACACGCGCGTTACGACTCCGTCTTCGAGCAGCGCCAACTTGCGGTCTTCGAGGCTGACCATGATTTGCCTTTGCACTTGCGCCTGCTCCTGCGCTGAAAGCCGCGCTGCCGCCAGAATCATCACTGCCAGGAACAGCCTTACTTGCATCGCCACGTTCGAGTTCGCTTCCGTTTGCCGCATGTCTTAGCTCCTCAACGCCCTGTGTTAGTGCAGGGCACGGGCCAGAGTTAAATAACTGAAACTAAGCAAGTTGTGTTCAGGATTGGCGTGTTCTTTCAGACGCTGTGTGTGCGTCGCGACACATCGAAGGGCTTAGGATTTCGTGCTCGCGCTACACTGTTTCCCGCAATGCCCGAACTTGATCCGCTTGATCGCTATCGACTGGTTCGCAGCCAGGTCGAACATGAAGACAATCTCGTGAGCCAGCGCCTCAGCTGGTTTCTCGCTTCGCAGTCTTTCCTCTTCACTGCGTATGCGATCACTCTGAACGGTCCCATCCAGCTGCACTTCCAGAACTTTGAGGCGCAAGAGCGATTGCTCATGCACCTGCTGCCGATGGTCGCGATCATCTCCGCGGCTCTGATCTGGCTTTCGATCATTGCCGGCTTTCGCGCCATGCGGGCGTTG
>DASTGW010000121.1:0-6464 GCA_035718705.1 Terriglobales bacterium
TTGTAATCGAGCGACGGAAACAAAAACGCCCCATAACGCGCCAGCCCCAGACAACCGGAGGCAATGGAGAGCGGCGCGCTGAACGAGAGCTGCCAGATGAAAAGAAACGAGACAAGCCTTCCAAACTTTTGGGGTCCGTAAATTTCTTTCAAGTACCCGTACGACCCGCCGGAGCTAGGCATCGCCGCCCCAAGTTCAGCCCAGACCAATCCGTCGCAAATGGCGAACAGAGCCCCAAGGATCCAACCCAGCATTGCTTGCGGCCCGCCCATGGCTGCCACGATTAACGGAATCGTGATGAACGGGCCGACGCCAATCATGTCGATCAGGTTGAGGGCGGTGGCCTGCGAGAGCGAAAGGCCGCGGACCAGAGCGGAGCCCGAAGATTGATGATTGGTAATTGGTGATTGGTGATTTGAATCCGTCGAGAGATGCGCTGGGTTTTGGTTCATCAATCACCAATCACAAATTACAACTCACAAATTCCTAATGTCCCGCATTCAACAGATTCACATATAGCCTGATCGCCCCTGGCACGCCGGCGGGCAACTGGCGGAAGAACGACCACGCGTTGAAGATGTACGTACCCTTGCCATACTTGGCCACGAGCAGGCCGCCTTTTTCCGCCGGATCTCCTGGGTCATGCGACGAGAGTAGCGGCGTGTAATGGCTGTCCCACTGTGTCGGACAATACAAGGCCCGTTCCTGTACCCAGCCTTCGAAGTCTTTTTGTGAAATGGGGTTTGGCGTCTGAAAAACAGGGTCTTTCGGCGCGAGTATCTCCACCGGCGCTTCTTCCACCGTTACGCGGTCGCGATTGTTGCGTGAAAGCGAAAACGGATAGGGCGCGTACTTTCCTTCCACGAACTGGTCTGTCTGGTAAACGTACTGCACCATGAGCGTCCCGCCGTTTTGCACGTAATCGAGAAGACGCTGGTTGTTCTGGCGGACATCCTCACGCGCCTCATGTGCGCGAATTCCGAGCACGATCGTGCCGTATTTCGAAAGATCTCCCGATTTCAGCTCTTCCGGCGTAATGATGGTGAGGTCCACGCCAATCGACTTCAACACATCAGGTATGTCATCTCCCACGCCGACCACATACCCGACCTTCAATCCGGAAGGAACTTTCACATCGACAAGAGAGACGGGTTGAGTGGCTTTCCGGAAGTAGTAAGCGGTCCCGAGATCGTCGCGGCTAACAACCGAATAGCCGACGTCGAACTTGCGGCGGATGCCCGGAACTTCTCCGGTCGCGGCGATTACGCTTCGTTGTTCACCGTCTTCTCCACTGGGCTTGACCTGGCGGGTGACGGTAAAGCTTCCAAATCTTCCGGGGACAATACCTTCTCCTTCGCGTGCCCCAGTCTGCTGTTGCAGACCCTTCGGCAGGGAGAGTCGCACGTCGAGTGTGGGCCGCTGGTTGGCACTCCAGAAATTCGTACGCGCGAGCACGGATACATTCGCAGACGATTGCGACTCCCGCGGCAACACCAGGGTGAAATTAGGGATGGAAAGTGACCACGTCGGAGCGATGATCAGAGTATGTTCCTTAGGGATCGTGACTTCAGCCGGCCCTTCCAGCTCACCTTCAAGATCCTTGTACTCATAAGTGGCGCGCACAACAAATGGCGGCGGCGTTACCGGAAGAGTCGCAAACTGCGGATCATCGATCTTGTAAATCGATTCTCGATCCGGATCATCGCGATGCCAGTATTGTCGCGTGTAAGGTGCCGAGTCGCCGATGTTCGACTGAAAGGTGAGGGCGTAACTCGAATCCTTTTGGTCTACCGTCGGCCCGGTAGTGAAAACACCAGCGGGTACCTGGACTGAGCCTCGGATCAGTCGCGCCGGACTGTTCTTTAACGTCGCAAAGATGGCGGCAACCTGGCCCTGGGAGGCTCCGATCCAAAGGGCCGTCGGGACATCAAGCCGGCTCCTCTGCATTTGAAGTGAGGCCGTTACTTTGAAGTCGAGGCCTATCGCAAGGTTTGCGGCGTCGCGGAACTGATCGCGCTTAGTGTTGAGAGCCAGCAACAACGTTTGCTTCTGAGCGGCCGGTAATTCGAGTGTGTTTACCTGTGCGATTAGTTGCCTGGTGCGAGCCAATCCCTTTAACAGGGGAATTGCCACAGCGGTTTGATCTTTGTCTCCAACGGCGGTGGCTTCGTCGATAAGTTTGGAAAGTTCTTCCAGTCCGGGCTTGATCGCCACAGCTCCGGGCGCGATATTTGCCAGCGAGACAAGGCTCGTGTCGATACCGTCGAAGAAATCTTTTTCGTGACCAGGCTTGTAGTTGGGGAGAACAGTGTCGGCGAGCTTGTAATGGCTGGTCCACATGCGGGTGGGCATCTGCCAATTGGCCGAGCCTTGCGATAGCTGATGCTTTAACCCTTGCCATCCCCAGGCCACGTACGACATGCCCAGCACCGGATCAGTCTGGTTGACGTCGAGTTCCATGTTCCAGTCATCGCCGCGTGCACGAACGTAAAGTTTCTTTGGCTGAAAGGGCTGCAATCCTTCCTTGATCTGTTCAGGAAACTTTGTTGGATCGCCCGCTGCGCGAAACGCCTGGCGAGTCAGGATTCCTGACGCCTGGTGGTTGCCGTGACCATCTGACGAGTCGCCAATGAACCGGCTGATCACGACTTCGGGGCGATACGTGCGAATCACGCGCACAAGATCGGCGAGGGCTGTGTTCTCGGCGTCCCATTTCTTAAGCGTCTCTTCCGCCGTCTTGGAGAAGCCGAAGTCGGCGACCCGGCTGAAGCGTTGGTCCACGCCGTAGTAGCGGTCGGCTTCGAGAAGTTCGAGGGTGCGCAACATTCCCAGTTCGTCGCCGAGTTCTTTTCCGACGGCGTTCTGACCGCCCTCTCCACGGGTAAGTGTCATTTGCACCACCATTACCCCGCGCCCCCGCGACTCCAATGTGAGCATGCCACCATCTTCGTCGTCGGGATGTGCCGCCGTGTGCATCAGGCGCGCCGTGGTATGGAGTTTCCGCAGAGCTAACTGCAGGCCAGACTTGCCTTTCTCCACAGGAAGAGGTTCGCGGCCAAAGGCACTGGCGCAAAAAGTAAGGATGAGGGCGTAGACGAAGCAGCGTTTGATTGTGGGCATCAGGTCGTTATTCGTTGTTAGTCGCTCAGACTGCCTTGCTATACGGATGATGCAATTGTAGGTGAGGCTCAGAAAGTTGTCTCCGGGGGACGAGCCGTGGTGACACTGAGGTTACCCGGCTTATTTGTTAAACTTTGGCCCCATGAAGATGCGCAGCCTTCTGCTCTTACTGTCAGCAGCACTTGTCGCGGTAGTGTTTTTCGGGGCGGACCAGGACCTTGTCGCCCAGGAAGTGAAGTCGCCCAGCGGGAACGTCGTCCTGACTTTTGCACTGCAGCCCGGAGGCGTTCCGTCCTACAGCCTCGCCTTCAAAGGCCGACCAGTGATGAAGCCCAGCAAACTTGGGCTGGAGTTGCAGAACGACACGTCGCTGATGGACGGCTTCACTGTAGCCGATTCGAAGATCACCACCTTCGATGAGACCTGGCAGCCGGTCTGGGGCGAAGTGAGCAAGATCCGCAATCACTACAACGAGCTGACAGCCACCCTCAAGCAGGCGCAGACCGATCGAGTCGTGATTCTTCACTTCCGCGTCTTCGATGATGGCATCGGCTTTCGCTACGAATTCCCGAAGCAGCCCAATCTTGGCTACTTCGTGGTAAAGGAAGAGCACAGCCAATTCGCGCTTACCGGAGATCACAAAGCCTTCTGGCTGCCGGGCGATTACGACACCGAAGAGTACCGCACCCAGGTGTCGCCGTTGTCGCAAGTCCGCATCCTCATGCCTTCGGCGGTAACGAGCAATGCCTCGCAGTATGTGTTCTCGCGCACCGGAGTGCAGACGCCGCTCATGCTCAAGAGCAAGGACGGCCTGTACATCAACATTCACGAAGCTGCGCTGGTCGATTACTCGGGTATGGGACTCGAGTTGAACGACACCAATTACGTCCTCGAAACGCACCTCACGCCTGACGCCGAGGGGGATAAAGGCCACCTTCAGACGCCATGCGTTTCGCCGTGGCGGACGATCGTAGTCAGTGATCGCGCAGGCGACATTCTCGAATCGAAGCTTATCTACAACCTGAACGAGCCGACGAAGTACAAGGACACATCGTGGATCAAGCCGCAGAAGTTTGTCGGCGTGTGGTGGGAGATGATTACCGGCAAGAGCACGTGGTCGTACACCGACGCGGACAACATCAAGCTCGGTGAGTTCGACTACTCGAAGGCCAAGCCCAACGGTACTCATGGCGCGAACACCGCGCACGTGAAGGAGTACATCGATTTCGCGGCGGCGCACCATATCGACGCCGTGCTGGTGGAAGGCTGGAATATCGGCTGGGAAGACTGGTTTGGCAAGAGCAAGGACTACGTCTTCGACTTCCTGACGCCCTATCCCGACTTCGACCTGCCGGGATTGCATCAGTACGCCGCCAGCAAAGGCGTCAAGCTCATCATGCACCACGAGACGTCCAGCTCCGTACGGAATTACGAGCGCCACATGGACGCGGCCTACAAGTTCATGGTCGACAACGGGTACAGCTCCGTGAAGAGCGGCTACGTGGGGAACATCATTCCGCGCGGCGAGCATCACTACGGGCAGTGGCTGGTGAATCATTATCTCTACGCGTTGACCAAGGCGGCGGAGTACAAGATTTCTGTCGATGCGCACGAGGCCATTCATCCGACGGGACTCGCGCGCACGTATCCGAACCTGATCGCCAACGAATCAGCACGTGGTACGGAGTTCGAGGCGTTTGAAGGCAACAATCCTAATCACACGGTGATTCTGCCGTTCACGCGGTTGATGGGTGGACCGATGGACTACACGCCGGGCATCTTCCAGACGCGCATCTCGACTTTCAATCCTAAGAACACGAACTTCGTACACACGACACTGGCGCGGCAACTCGCGCTGTACGTGCTGATGTATAGCCCTCTGCAGATGGCTGCCGACCTGGTTGAGAACTACAACCAGCACCTCGACGCGTTCAAGTTCATCGAAGACGTGCCGGTAGATTTCGATGACACTCATGTTCTTGAGGCAGAGCCAGGTGAGTACATCACGACTGCCCGAAAGGCGAAAGGCAAGGACAACTGGTTCGTCGGTAGCGGCTGCGACGAGAAAGGAAGAACGGTAAATATAACGCTGAGCTTCCTCGCTCCGGGCAAGACCTACAACGCGACCATCTACGCCGACGCGAAGAACGCTCACTACGAATCGAATCCGCAGGCGTACACGATCAACTCGATGAAGGTGACGAACACCACGAAGATCAGCCAATACTGCGCACCAGGTGGCGGCTTCGCGATGAGCATCTTTGATTCGGCGGGGAAGTAGTTCGAAATCGCTGGAAAACGAAAAGGCCGGTCGAATGACCGGCCTTTTTGCTTAGAGGCTGTTACTTCCCGCCGAGCGCAAGGTCGATCAGCGTGCGCTGTTCCATCTCGTGCGCCTTAGCGGAGCCAGTTGACGGGCTGGCGCTGGCGTTGCGCTTCACCGTCAGTACAGGACGATCTTTCGCGAGACTCTTCAGGTGCGGCACCATGAAACTCAGCGCGCCCATGTTAGCCGGCTCTTCCTGCACCCAGACAATTTCTTCCGCGTTCGGATGCGCGTTGAGCGCTGCCGCGAGCTCGGTTTCTGGGAACGGATAAAGCTGTTCCATAAAGATCACGCCGGTCTCGGTGTTCTTGCGCTTCTTGCGCTCCATGCGGATTTCGCGTCCGATCTTGCCGGTGCAGACGACCAGGCGCTTCGCGTCCTGAATGTCGGTTTCTGGAAGGACGGGTTGGAACTTGCCACTGGTGATTTCGGAGATCGACGAACTTGCGTCCGGATGGCGCAGCATGCTTTTCGGAGTAAAGCAGATGAGCGGCTTGCGCCATGTGCGCAATACCTGGCGACGCAGCAGGTGGAAGTACTGGGCAGCGTTCGATGGCTGACAAACTTGCACGTTGTCGCGTGCGCAGAGTTGCAGGTACCGCTCGATGCGCGAACTGGAGTGCTCGGGACCTTGTCCTTCGTAGCCGTGAGGCAGAAGCATTACTAGTCCGGAGAGCAATCCCCACTTGTCTTCGCCGGCCATTACGAATTGGTCGATGATGATCTGCGCGCCGTTGGCGAAGTCTCCGAACTGAGCTTCCCATCCGACGAAGGCTTCGGGAAAGTCGCGGCTGTAGCCGTATTCGAAGCCGAGCACAGCGGCTTCGGAAAGCGTGGAGTTGTAAACCTCAAACTTCGCCTGGTCCGGCGAGACGTGCTGGAGTGGGAAGTACTCCGATTCGTTGGTGATGTCGACCAACACATCGTGACGATGGTTGAACGTGCCGCGCTGAGTATCTTGTCCGCTGAGTCGGACGTGAATGCCTTGGGTGAGCATCGCACCAAATGCCAGCGCCTC
>DASTGW010000122.1:0-4277 GCA_035718705.1 Terriglobales bacterium
GAGTTGGCCGAGCACGCTGCCGATCTGGTCGTAGATGGTTTCCATCGGGACTTCGCGGGTCATCATCATGGGCATGTAGTGCTGCAACGCGGCACCAACCAGGCCGCTTACCCAAACGAAGACGAAGAGCAGCATCAACGCCGTGGTCAACGAGCCGCCGAGTCCGAAGGCCGAGTGGTAGATGATGAGCGGGAAGGCGAGGAAGCCGAGCCATAGATGTCCGCGCATCCATGATTTGGCGCGTCCCATGCGGGCCACGCGCCATTTCTTGCGCGCGCTCAGCAATCCGGCAAAGATCATGAAGGCGTAGCCGATGATGCCGTAGGTGAGGCCGATCCAGGTGCCGCCACTGGGCTTTTCTGCCAGCGAATAAGGAACGTACAGTAGCGTGGCGACGACCAATGCCACGATTGTGAAAATCAGCCACGGGCGATGAGTTTCGTCGATGTGCATCAGTTCCCCGCCCTCTGCGCCTTGGCGCTGATCTCAGCAAAGAAGTCCGCCGGTGACACGCGATGCGCGGCGTCATGCGGACACGCATATACGCAGTTTGGCTCGGGGTGGTCGTGACACAAATTGCACGAGGTCGCTTTGCGCACCACGCGAGCTTTCTTCACCACGAGTTCACCGGCGTTATCGAGGTCGAACTCGGGATTGTCGAGCGCCATCTCGAACTGATGGATGTTGATGTTGCCGTAAGGACAGTTCTCGGCGCATTGTCCACAGCCGATACACCAGTCCTCGATGATGACTTCGAGCGAATTGCGACGACGGATGGACCCGACGGGACATCCGACCATGCATAACGGATCGCGGCACTGACGACAGGAAGTCGCAACCAGGAAATTCTCGAAGCGAAGGCCGTCGCGGATGAGGCGTGTGACCCCATCGTGCGAATCGGCACAGGCCTTGACGCATTGGTCGCAGCGCGTGCACTTATTCAGGTCGAGGACGAGGAGGCTCTGCGCTTCCATCAGTCCCTGTTCGAGGAACTTGTCGACGGGGACCGAGGTTACCCGCTTAAAGCGCATTTCGTTTTCGTGCAGACGGTCCTGCGCGACGGTCTGCAAGTGGGACTTGATCTCCGGGAATTGCGAGATCATTTCGTTGAAGTCTTCGGCCCCGATTTTTACGACTTCTACGTGATCGAGAGCCGAGCAGGTGGCCGTGCGATGACCTCCGCCGAGGAGTCCAATTTCGCCGAAGTAGTTACCTTTCGAGAGATAGGCCAGGATCAATTCGCCGCCGGGATATTTCTCCGTCACTTTCACGAAGCCCAAACGAACGAGGTAGAAGGCGTCGGCGATATCGCCTTGTTTGAAGATGACGTCTCCGGGGGCGTAGCGGATGAGTTCTACGCGCTCGCGGAGAGTGTCGACGAATTCCGGCGTGAGCGATTTCAGGATCGGCACGCTACGCAAATGAGTTTCGAGTGCGCGCTCGCGATATTTTTTGTCGAGTTGAGCGCGGAAGGTCTTGTTCTTCTGCAGAACGTCGAGAACGTTGCGCAGCATCTCGAGCACCACCACGTCGGTGACGGCACGCACCGTCGCCGAACGCGGATAGAAGCTCATGCAACTCATTTCGCCGAAGAGATCGCCTGGTCCGAGTTCGGCTACCGGCTTGTCATAGGAGAGGTCGACCGGGGCGTCGATGGAAATGTATTGGCGATTCAGGTTCTCTTCACTGCGCTGATCTTCTTTGCGATTGACGAGCAAACTCTTCAGACGGTTCAGGAATCCATCCTGCACCTTCGTATTGACGTGCGCGCGTGGTGTGGCGATGAAGACGTCAACTTTGCCGTCGAGGATGTAGAACGCGGTGGAACCGAAATCGCCTTCGCGGAAGATGACTTCTCCGGCTTTGATCGTCCGCTTAATGACCGAGCCTTTGTTCAGGCCGAGGAAGGTGCCGGACACGCCTTTGAAGATCGGGAGGCTCAGCAACTCCTGCACGTTCAGTGCCTGGCCATCGTCTTCTAATTGCTGTCCGACGACGCGCTTGTTGGTCAGGGCGCCGGTCGGGCAGGAGACCATGCACTCGCCGCAGGAGACGCAGGTCGAACTGCCCATCGGGAGATCGGTATCGAAGGCGATGGTGGCGTCGTAGCCTTTTCCTCGTCGCGCGATCACGTGGTTGTCGCGGATCTCGGCGCAGGCGCGAATACAGCGGTCGCAAAGAATGCAGGCCGAATGGTCGACGAGGATGCTGAGCGAAGAATCGTCTTGCCCGCGCTGAAGGGCGCGAGGTTCAAAACGCGGATGCTCAACATGGAAAGTCTTGGCCCAGCCTTCGAGTTCGCAGTCGCCGGAATGTTGCTGTCTCACGCACGGAGCCTTGTGATCCGTCATGAGCAACTCGACGATGACTTTGCGTGCGGTGTCGATGCTCTCGGAGTGCGTGACCACTTTCAGTCCAGGCTCAGCGGGTCGAATGCACGCCGCCGACATTGCTTTGCCGCCGACTTCCACTACGCACAACCGGCACACGCCGACAGGAGTCTCGTTCTGCTGATGGCAGAGTGTGGGGATGAGAATGCCGTTCATGCGCGCCGCGTCGAAGACGGTGGTGCCCGCCGGGACGGTGCACTCTTTGCCGTCGATGGTCAGCGTGATTGGTCCGGATGTGGGTATTTCAGCGCGCTGGCTCATTCTTCATTCCGGAAGCACACACCACCGGCGCACTCCCGGCGTTCAATGTGAGCTTCAATTTGTTCAGGGAAATGTTTCAACACCGACTCGATGGGTACAGGCGCGATCTGACCGAGTCCACAGATCGACGCGTACTTCATGGTGTGCGACAGCTCGCGGAGGGTCTGCTGGTCGTCCGGACGATAGCCGCCACGTGTCCAGCGGATCAGAAGGTCCACCATTTTCTGCGTGCCCATGCGGCATGGAACGCACTTGCCGCAGGATTCATTGCGGAAGAAGCGCACGGAGTTGAGCGCCATGTCGAGCATGCACGTGCCTTCCGCGCAGACGACGATTGCCGCCGAGCCCACCATGGATCCGAGATCGCTCAGGCGCTTCCAGTCCATGGGGGTGTCGGCGAGCGACGCAGGCAGGTAACCTGAGGATGGTCCAGAAGGCGCGAATCCTAGAAGCTTTTTGCCCCCGAGAATGCCACCCGCGTACTGCTCAAACAGTTGGCTGTAAGTGATGCCCATGGGTACTTCGAACGCGCCCGGATTGTTCACGTGTCCGCTGATGGCGATGAACTTCAGTCCAACGCCGCCGTTCATTCCCTGCTGATGGAACCACTCCGGACCGCGGCCGAGGATCGTGGTGGCGAAGGCAAAGGTCTCCACGTTGTTGAGCACGGTCGGCAAATGCCACAGGCCATGAGTGCCGGTGCCGGGAGGCTTATCTCGAGGCTCGGCGCGCTTGCCTTCGATGGCTTCGAGCAGTGCGCTGGCTTCGCCGCAGATATAGCCGCCGGGACTTACGAAGATTTCCAGATCGAATTGAATGCCGCTGCCGGCGACGTTCTTGCCGAGAAGGCCGAGCTGATAGCAACGGTTGATCTCGCGCTGGAGGTTTTCGCGAGGTGCCTCGTATTCGTGGCGGATGTAGAGATAGCCCCTCGTGGCGCCGCAGACGATTCCGGCAATGATCATGCCTTCGATAAGCAGATGCGGCAGTTCCTGCATGATCAGGCGATCCTTGAAAGTTCCGGGCTCGCTCTCATCGGCATTGCACACGATGTACTTCGGCGTGCGCGTCTGCTTACGCACGAGATCCCACTTGATGTTCGTCGGGAAGCCGGCGCCGCCCATGCCGCGCAATTCGCCCGACTTCAAGGTCGCGATGACTTCATCGAAGTTCTTCTTGGCAGCAATGTCCTTGAGTATCGAATAGTGCTCGGATTCGCTGGCGTAGGGGTCGGACTTCATCTCCGCCGGGTAGCCGGCTTCCACCATGTGAGGCAGTTCGTGACCTTCCATGGAGTCGCGAATCATGCTCACGATGGTGTGCTCGTCGACGCCTTGGCAAATGTGGTCATTCACGGCGAACACGGGTGCCTGATCGCAGCGACCAAGACAGGAGACGTTGCGGAAGGTAAGGTCCTTGGGATCAGTAAGGCCGAAACGGCGCATCAGGCGGGTGGTGAGTTCGGCTGATCCGCGCAGATGGCAGCTCATGTCGTCGCATACGACGACTTCCACACGCGCTTCGTGCGGCTTCACGCGCAGGTGTGGATAGAAAGTGACGGCGGCGTGCACTTCGCGGACCGACATTCCACGCCGGTCGGCAACATGCTGCATGTCCTTTGCCGAA
>DASTGW010000123.1:0-3794 GCA_035718705.1 Terriglobales bacterium
CATCTCGGCGCGCTGCTCGAGCAGCTTCTGAATCTTCGGATGAATGGCAAAGCCTGCCGGCGCGGTGGTGATTGCCTTGGTTATCTGATCCACCTGTGCCTGCGTGATCGCCGTGTCCACCTCGTACTCGGGCTTGTAATGTCCGCCCTGGTAGCGATCCCAATACGTGGGATGCACCGCGAACTCCGGCATCTTCTTTAGTTCTTTCGCGCGCTTTTGGGCGTCGAGAAACTCAGCCTTGGCTTTGTCTGCCAGCGGTTGTTTGTCGAAATTGATCTGCTTCGCGTAGATATCCGAAAGCGGCGGGTGATCTTTGATCTTCGCGTAGCGTACTGGCTGCGTGATGGTGGGGTCGTCCACTTCCGAATGACCGTGACGACGATAGCCGATTAGGTCGACGTATACATCGGTATGGAAACGATAGCGATAATCGACGGCCAGAGTAGCGATGCGAACCACAGCCTCCGGATCTTCGGCGTTCACGTGGAAGATCGGCGATTGCAGTCGCTTCGCGAGGTCAGTTGAGAAACGCGAGCTGTTGTACTCGAAGGGCTCTGTGGTGAAGCCGATCAGGTTGTTCGCGATCACATGGATCGTGCCGCCTGTCGTGTAGGCCTTGGTGTTAGAGAAGCCGATCGTCTCGGCAACCATGCCTTGTCCGGAAAAGGCCGAGTCGCCGTGAATCTGCACAGAAAAGACGCGATCGACACCTTCGTCGCCGAAGTGGTTCTGCTTGGCGCGAGTGCGCCCAACGGCAACCGGATCGACAGCTTCCAGATGGCTCGGGTTCGACACCAGGTGCATCTTTACTTCGTTGCCGTTGCGGCCTTTGAACATGCCGGTGGCGCCGATGTGATACTTCACGTCGCCGCCGCCCAGAACTGAACGCGGATCCACGTCTTCAAACTTGGCGAAGATGTCCGACGCGTCGCGACCCATGTTGTTCACGATCACGCTCAGCCGCGCGCGGTGGCTCATAGCCAACACAACTTGTTTCGCGTCGCGCTCGGAAGCGCAGTTCAGGACTTCATCGAGAAACGGAATGAGTGCGGTTACGCCTTCGCCGGAGAAGCGCTTAGTTCCCAGGTAGCGGGATTGAATAACGTTTTCAAACTCATCGGCGCGAACCAGCAGGTCCAGAATGCGCTGCTGATCGACTTTCGGCTGCTTACCTTCCAGACGATCCTGGATGAAGCGGCGCTTCTCCGGATCGAGGATGTGCATGAACTCGGCGCCAACGGTGCTTGAGTAAACAGCGCGGGCCTCGTCGGCAAATGGGCCAGAAAGGTCGAGTTCGGGCAAAGGAACCGGCTGGAGATGCTGGCCGAGCGGATCAAGTTGGGCCTGAAGGTAGCCCCAGCGACGGAAGGCTTCAAAGACGCGCTCACGCTCCTGAGCGTCGGTTCCATTTTGAACAGCGGTTCGAGTGTATTCCTGAGTTTGAGAAGCCATATGAATTAGATTCCGCGAGCCGATCAAGGACGCGACCTGATGTGGCTGAAAAGTAAGAACTTCCGAGCCGCTTTCACAGTCGGTCAGGACGAGTCACGCCGGAATAACTAGTGTAACGAAGAATCGGCCAACTATGAAACATCACTTGTATTTGTGACCAAAATCACAAACTTTTTCGTATCTGCGCGGCAAATATGGAGTTGCACATCCGTAGGTCCACTATGCTCTCCATGACCTCACAATACGCTCTCCGCGCCTTGGCCGAACTGGCCAAATTGCCCGACCAAGGGTCAATGCTGGGCAAAGACCTGGCGCAAAAGGCTGATATTCCCGCCAATTATCTGGCCAAAATCCTGCTTAGCCTGAAGAACGCCGGTGTTCTGGGTACGGCGCGCGGTAGCCACGGCGGATATTGGCTGGAGCGCAGTCCGGAAACGATCAAGCTCGAAGAAATCGTCAAGCTGTTTGACGGTCCGGTCGCCACAAACCCTTGCGTTCTCGGGGAACGCAAGGACTGCAACGAAAACGACCCTTGTACGGCACATGTTCGCTGGAGCCTGATCCGCAAAGCGTACGAAGCGTTTCTTCATGAGACCACTATTGCCGATCTGGCCGGGAATCCAGAGGTGCAGGTGATTCCTAACTAGCGGGGATTTCTCCGCACCTAAGTCTTGTTTCTCCTCATCTGTTACTCTTCGGTTCGGAGAGGGAGAACAGACCGTTTGTTTGGCCGGGTCTTTAAGGCATTCCAATATCGCGACTTTCGCCTGATGTGGATTGGCGCCTGCACATCCAGCATCGGCACCTGGATGCAGATCGTTGCTCAAGGATGGTTGATTTATCGCCTGAGTCATTCGGCGTTCCTGCTTGCTCTTGACCAGTTCCTTGCCGGAATTCCCATCTTCATGTTCTCCCTGATCGGAGGCGTTGTCGCCGATCGCGTGGAGCGTCGGAAGATCCTGCTCGGTTCGCAGTGGGTGCAGATGGCGTGCGCTGCAACCTTAACGCTGCTGGTGATCCTCGGACTGAAAGTTGTCTGGCCCATACTTTGCCTTTCTTTTATTGCTGGGTTCGCGCAGGCGTTTGGCGGTCCGGCTTACCAGGCGCTGATTCCTACACTGGTTGACAAAGAAGACATGCCGAACGCGATCGCGCTGAACTCGATCCAGTTCAACGTCGCGGTGATGATCGGTCCCGCGCTCGCTGGACAGGCGCTGGCGAAACTGGGCGAGACGTGGTGCTTCGGGCTGAACGCGGTTTCGTTTCTGGCGCCGATTATTTCGTTGCTGATCATCAAAGCGCGGTTCCTGCCGCAAAAGACGAAGGAAACCATCTACGAAAGCCTGAAGCATGGCATCCGTTTCGTTCGCGAAAAACCGGCGATGGAAGCGCTGATTGTGCTGGCCTTCCTGATGACATTCCTGGCCATGCCATTGCGAACTTACTTCCCGGTTTTCGTGAAGGACATCTTCCATCGGGGGCCAGAGACGTACGGAAACCTGCTGGCATTGATGGGGCTGGGTTCGATTATCGGATCACTGACGATCGCCTATGCCGGAAACATCAATCGTAAAGGCCGGGTCGCTCTGGGGGCCTTGATTCTGCTGGGGGCGGGAATCGCCGGGTTTGCTCTGTCGCGCAAACTGCCACTCAGCGGCGCGATGCTTCTGGTGGTTGGAGCGGCGATGATGGCCGTGTTCGCAACCGTGAGTTCACTGGTGCAGCTGATTACCACCAACGAAATGCGCGGACGCGTGATGAGCGTCTATAACTTTGCGTTTCGCGGCGGAATGCCGATGGGCAATCTGCTCACCGGTTGGTTGGTTCCTATGCTCACGGCGCCGATTGTGTTGAGCATCAATGGTGCATGCCTGGTACTCCTCGCGCTGTACTTTTTCATTGCGCAGCGGAACGTGGCGGCGCTGTAAATCAGTAGCCAGTACCCAGTACCCGGTACCCAGTTCAGTTCGTCTTTCGTTGGTATTTCCGGTATACCCCTATACCCACCCATACTATTGGAATCAGTCACTTACGTTCGGTATACCGGGGATACCGAGGGCGTGACCGGCTGGAACATTTTGGCTGTAGCTACGGTATACCCGGCCCCCCGGCAATACCTAAATACCGTCAAACAAAGAGGTTAAGTGCTGGTAATTGAAAACAAAGTACTTAGCAGCGCGCCGGATCTCGAAGTCGGTCTTAAGTTGTCAAAGAACGAAAGGTGGTGAGGCGCTTTTGGCGCATTCACCACCTTATGTATTCAGAATAGCAAAGTGAGTGGGATGATCTGCCAAATGTCGAAAGATTTCTGGTGACGGAGTGCAGGAATGGGACTCATCAAT
>DASTGW010000124.1:0-11044 GCA_035718705.1 Terriglobales bacterium
CGTATTGTATGGCTATGACGACAACGCGGTGTGGGTGGTAAACAACCTTCACACGCCGGTCAGTGGCGCGATGGTGCATGTCTCGGTGATCAACCTCGACGCCACGGAGAAGTTTGTTAAAGACGCCTCCCTTGACATCGCCGCGGACAGCAGCACACAAGCGATCGCGATCCCCAAGATCGACGGACTAAGTCCGACGTACTTCGTGAGGATGGAACTGCGCGATTCGGCCAATCAGCTTCTGAGCGGCAATTTCTACTGGCTTTCAACCACACCGGAAACACTCGACTGGACGAAGACAAACTACTTTGTGACTCCGGTGGTGCAGCATGCCGATCTGAAGGCACTGAACGATCTTCCCAAAGTAAAACTGGAAGCAACAGCGCACAGTACCCGCTCGGCGCGAGAATGGAGTACTCGCGTCAGCATTTCGAATCCGAGTAAGACAATTGCTTTCGCGGTTGAGCTGAAACTCAAGGACGCTAAAGGAGAGATGATTGCGCCGGTGTTGTGGCAAGACAACTACTTCTCTCTGCTGCCAGGCGAAAAGAGAACGATCACGGTGCGGTATGCTGCGCAGCCCTCAAACGAGCACGCTACGGTTCATGTAAGCGGATGGAATGTAGAGAGTGGAGCAGTGAAGCTGACTCCTGGAGCTTCGGCGGGAAAGGCGGGGGAAAAGCTGGAAACAAAGTGATCGTTTTGCGGCGCTGCTGTGGGAATGCAGGCAGCGCCGCAGAAAACTCTTGCGTGGATGCGCGAGACTAAGGAGCGACTCGTCTGCCGGTCGCCAACTGGACGATCAGAACGATCACCGCCGCAACCAACAACAGCCACAACCATGCCCCAATTTGATACGTGCCTACCAGCCCGAGAATCCAAAGGACAAGCAGGACTAAAAAGATAAACCAAAGCATTCGTCACCTCGACCAGTTACAGGTCTTCAGATATTCAGGTGCTGATTACGTGTGCAGGGTTGTTCCTAAGCAGCAACTCTGACCAGCTACTTTGCCTTAGGAAAAAATATCAATAAGAACAAAAGCCTCCTGTCGTGGAATGCGACAGAAGGCTTAACTTTTCGAGGCAACTCAGAACTGCTGAATGCATCCAGAGTTGCGTCTATTCGCCGTACGGAACCCAGATGTTCTTCACCTGTGACGCATGGCGAAGGAACCATCGCCCCTCGCCTTGAGCGGAATCGAACCAGTCGATGGCGCGCCCTTCGTTCGTGAAGACCTGCTTCAGATTCCCCGCCGACAACGTCTTTGCCGCCTGGCTGCTCGCTTCATCGCGGAAGCACCAAATGGCATCGATGTCGTCGTGTTCGGCGAGAGTCTTCAGTAACTCTGACGTTCGACCGCTCACAATGTTGACGACGCCTGCCGGAAGATCGCTGGTGTCGAAAACCTGGTATAGGTCGCCAATGATGAGCGGATATCTCTCCGACGGAATAGCCACAACGGCGTTACCGAGAGCGATCGCGGGCAGCACGAGGGAGAGGAATCCGAGCAAGGGAGCATCATCAGGGCAGGCAATGCCGATGGTCCCAACGGGTTCATTCATGGCGAGCGAGACGTTGCGCATTGGTGGTGCGTGCACCGCACCATCGAACTTGTCTGCCCATGCTGCATAGGCGAAGATGCGTTGGATGGAAGCTTCAACTTCCTGCTCAGCGGATTTCGCGGATTCGAACTGCGCAAGGTTGCGAGTAATCTCGCCGGCCCGCTGCGAAAGGTTCTCGGCCATGTAGTAGAGGACCTGCGCGCGGTTGTGGGCTGTAGCCTTCGCCCAACCTTCGGCTTTGCGCGCAGCTTCCACGGCATTGCGAATGTCCTTGCGATTGCCGAGCGGCGCCTCGCCGAGTAGAACGCCCTTTGGCGAAACGACGGAATAGCTGTATCCGGAATCTGGGCGGGCCTGTTTGCCGCCGATGTAGAGTTTCACGGTGCGATCGATCGCAGCGCTATCGCCGGTTTTGGGCTCGGCATCGGACTTTGCAGCTGAGACTTTTACCACCGGTGCGCGCTTGAACCACTCCGGTTCGAGATATTCTTCGAGGCCTTCCCTGCCTCCTTCGCGACCGTAGCCGCTCTCTCGATACCCGCCGAAACCGCAAGCGGCGTCGAAGAGGTTAGTGCTGTTGACCCAGACGACGCCTGATTTGATCTGCGAAGCGACCTGCAGGGCGACGTTGATGTTCTCGCTCCACACACTGGCAGCGAGTCCGTACGCTGTGTTGTTGGCGAGTTCGACGGCTTCGCGGAGCGTGCGGAAGGTCATTGCGGAGAGGACCGGACCGAAAATTTCCTGCTGGGCGACGGTGGACGTCGGGTGGACGTTCACGAGCAGCGTCGGCGGGAAGAAAAGACCTTTGTCAGGCAGTGCGGTCTCGGGCTGATGACAGGTTGCGCCTTCCGCTACACCTTGATCGACCAGCTTGCGTATGCGTTCGAGTTGAACTGGGGCGACAATCGCTCCCATGTCGATAGCTTTATCGAGCGGAGCGCCGACGCGGAGTTTGCTCATGCGTGCCCGAATCTTTTCGACCAGGCGCTCGGCGATGCTCTCCTGCATAAGAAGGCGAGAACCGGCACAACAAACCTGTCCCTGGTTGAACCAGATCCCATCGACGAGTCCCTCTACGGCGCTGTCGAGATCAGCGTCATCGAAGATGATGAATGGAGATTTGCCGCCGAGTTCGAGTGAAATCTTCTTATGACTCTTCGCAGTCGCCTTGCGGATGAGGCGTCCGACTTCAGTGGAACCGGTGAAGGCGATCTTGTCTACATCCGGATGATTGACGAGGGCTTCGCCAGTCCTGCCATCACCCGTCACAATGTTCACGACACCCGCGGGAAGGCCGACCTGGCGGCAGATTTCAGCGAATGCTAACGCCGTGAGAGGTGTGAACTCTGCAGGCTTGAGAACGACGGTGTTGCCAGTCGCAAGCGCCGGGGCGATCTTCCAAGCCAGCATCAGCAGAGGGAAATTCCAGGGGATGATCTGACCTACTACACCACACGCGGTGTGGCCGGGAAACTCCTGCGGCAGAAGCTGCGCCCAGCCTGCGTGATGATAGAAGTGGCGGGCGACCAGAGGAATATCGATATCGCGGCTCTCGCGAATCGGCTTACCGTTATCGAGCGTTTCGAGGACTGCCAGTCGGCGGGAATGTTTCTGCACCTGACGTGCAAGCGCATAGAGATAGCGTGCTCTCGCGTGAGGCGTGAGCTTTTGCCATCCCGACAACGCTGCACGAGCAGCCTTCACGGCCTCGTTAATGTCCTCGGCCGAGCCCTGCGCTATTTTCGCGAGGCGGTCTGCGGTGGAGGGGTCGTTGGTATCGAAGTACTCGCCACTTGATGGTTTGACCCATTCGTTATTGATGAAATGGCCGAATTCACGCTTGTGCTGATCGAGCCAAACCAGCGCTTCCTTTGAATCTTCCAGCGCCGGACCGTACTCCATGGTTTCGAACTTTTCGAGGATGCTCATCTATGCTCGCCTTGTCTATGCAATTGCGTGACGGTAATCGGCCGAATAGCGACCAGTAGCGTGGAATTCCAGCTGGCGCTCGATGTCGCCGAGCATGCCGCTGGCGCCAAAACGAAAGTAGTTCGCGTTCAACCAGTCGTTGCCAAGCTCTTCCTTGATGAGAGAAAGCCACTCGAGTGACTGTTTCGCAGTGCGGATTCCACCGGCGGGCTTGAAACCGACCATCATGCCGGTGCGCTCGTGATACTCGCGGATGGCGCGAACCATAACGAGACCAACTGGCAAGGTTGCGTTGACAGTTTCTTTGCCCGTCGAGGTCTTGATGAAGTCAGCACCGGCCATCATGGCGACCAAACTGGCCCGATACACGTTGCGAAGAGTGACCAAGTCCCCGGTGCCGAGAATCGCTTTCATGTGAACTTTGCCGCAGGCCTCTTTGAAACTGGCTACTTCGTCGTAAAGCTCATTCCATTTCGCTCCGAACACGTGCGAGCGAGTGATAACGATGTCGATTTCCTGCGCTCCCGCATCGATGGAACGCTTGATCTCCTGGATGCGCTCCTCGATCGGCGACAAACCTGCGGGGAAGCCGGTTGAGACTGCTGCAACGTTGATTCCGGAGCCTTCCAACGCGCGAACTGCAGTTTCGACAAATCGGTGATAGACACAGACGGCCGCGACCTTGAGCTCCAACGAGCCGGCCCCAAGCTTCTCTAGAACCTCATGATGGACGGGACGCTTTGCCTTCGCGCAAAGGCGCAAAACACGCTGGTCGGAATCGTCTCCCGAGAGAGTTGTGAGATCCATGCAGCTAATGGCGCGAAGCAACCACGCACACTGCCAGTCTTTTTTTACCGTGCGGCGTGTCCCGAGGGTTTGAGCACGGCGCTCGACCGCACTGGTATTGACGGCTACATCTTCGACCCAATCGAGATCGAGGGCAGTTCCCCGATTTGGTAAATGCTCTGATTCAGCGCGTCTTGGGTGACCGTTGCCATTCGCCGAGTAAATCGAACTCCCGGCTGCGGGGCGCACGCTGTCGTTAACAGACATCAAGAAGTCTCCAAAAACAATGAAGGAGTTTGGCTAGCTCATTACATTGTAAATAGATAGGCAGGTGCAAGAAGAAAAGCCGCTGTCGGCATGACGGAGACACGCAAGTTTCCATGAACGACCGTCAACGTCATCCTGACCTCGGCGAGAGCCAGAATAGAGCCTCTGCGAGCCGGCTAGGATTGCATCACAATTTGGGCAATCTTGTGTCAAAATGAGCCATGTTGGCCGAGCAGCGGATTGAATCTAGGTATTAGAAAAGAAAATACTTAACTGCGGTTCAATGTATTAAAATCGATGTCGTTGAAAACTCGTAAGAAACAGGTTCGGAATCCTCAAGCGGGGCCCACATTAAAGTCCGTGGCGGAGCACGTAGGTTTGACGCCCGGAACCGTTTCTGCTGTTCTGAATGATTCCCCTGCCGCCCGTGCAATTCCGGATCACACCAAAGAACGAATCCTGAACGCAGCGCGAGAGTTGAAGTATCGGCCAAACTTTTTTGCCAGATCGCTGCGCAAGAAACGAACTTATACCGTGGGCGTGATCGCGGAAGAACTCGGTGACGCTTACGGTTCCATGGTGATCAGTGGAATCGAAAAGTATCTGCGCTCGAAAGACTACTTTTTCCTGACGGTCATCCACCGACACGATGCCATCTTGTTGGCGCGCTACGAGAGCCTTCTGCTGGAACGTGGTGTGGAAGGGATCATCACGGTGGACACCTCACTGCGCGAGGCACCACCGGTGCCAACCGTTGCAGTCGCCGGGCATCGTCAGTTGGAAAATGTCACCAACATCGTTCTCGATCACGACCGATGCGCATACGTGGCATTGTCTTTCTTAAAGCAGCTGGGGCATCGCAAGATCGCATTTATGAGAGGGCATCCGAACAGCTCTGACTCGGCCGCCCGCTGGGACGCGATCTGCAAGATCAGCCGCGAACTGAACATCGAACTCGATCACGATCTCGTGGTGCAGATTACAAGCCTGGACTCGACGACTGAACTTGGGTATCCGTTCGGTAAAGAATTGTTATCGCGCAAGAAAGAGTTCACAGCACTGCTTGCCTATAACGATATTTCTGCCATCGGCGCAATGAGAGCATTCGATGAAGCCGGGCTGAAGGTCGGACGCGACGTTTCCGTCATCGGCGTGGACGACATCATTGAAGCTGCGTTCTCGAAGCCCAGCCTTACCACGGTTCGTCAGCCGCTGGAGAAGATGGGACAGATCGCGGCAGAGACTTTGATCGAACGCATCGAGACAGAGAAGCAATTCCCAAGCGACATCGCGATCGAACCTGAACTGGTGATTCGCGATTCAACGGGGCCAGTCCGCCAGAGTTAGTGCGGAGTGGTGTTCACCGCGGGCCCCATGTTACCTACCTGATCCGCCTGTGGCCCTCCTTTGCGGACCGGATCCATGGTTTGACGCGCAGCTTGTTCCTTGCTGTGGTCAAGGGTGGTGTCCTTCTTCCCTGTCGCTCGCCCCTGCCAAAACAGGTAAACGGTTTGAGCCTCGAGTAGATCGTCCTGGGAAACCCCGGCATCTGCAACGACACTGTCCGCAACGGGATCGTACCCGTCGTCGGTCGCTGTTTTGTTCCTGGGCTTGTCGTTCTTCTCGTGCAGGAAGAAGTTGTAGATGTTGTCTTCGATCTTGTTGTTCAACTTCTTGGCCTGATTGCTGATGGCCTTCCAATCGGCGTTGGCGGTGTCGGCAACATTGTAGGGCGATTTTCCCTGCTTCACTTGGAGAACTAGCTCGCGAAACAGTTGGTCGTTAGGCGCAATTTGGCGGAAGAGGAACAGGGTTCCGTAGCTGAGATTATGCCGCCGCCTTTCGGCAATGAGATCCGCGCGGGGGACGCTCAGCAACTGAGACATGCTGAGGTTTACCAGCCGCCGTCCGGTGAGGTCGGCGGCCATCGCAGAAATACGATTGATCTGTTTCTCGGCTTTCTCGCGTTCCGACGCGGCTACCGCACACGAAGTGAAGGCGATCAGCACGAGCAGGAGAGCAGCCACTCTACCTCGCATATAGCTCTTTCTCCTTATCAAACAATCAGCCCACCTACTCTATCTCGGCGGGGCCCCCGTGTTTCCGACCTGATCAGCCTGAGGTCCGCCCTTACGAACCGGATCGACAGTCTGTCGCGCCGCCTGTTCTTTATTATGCTCCAGAGTGGCGTCTTTCTTCCCCGTAGCTCGGCCACGCCAGAAGAGATAAGTGTCCTGCGCTTCAGCGAGGTCTTGCTTTGAAACTTCACTATCCGCCATTACGCTGTCGAACGCGGGATCGTATGCCCCGACAGAAGTTTTGTCTCCGGCCGACACCTCGCTGTCATTGTTCACGAAGTATTTATAGAGATTGTCTTCGATCTTGCTATTCAGTTTTTTGGCCGCATTTCCAACGGCTTTCCAATCCACGTGCGAGGCTTCGGCTACGTCGAACGGCTGCTTGCCGGTCTTGATTTGAGCGACGGCTTGATTGAATGCTTCGTCACTCGATGTGACTTGGCGCAGCAGAAAGAGTGTTCCGTAAGTGATGTTGTTGGCTCGCCTCTGCGCTACCAGATCCTGGCGCGAAACACTCAATTGCTGTGACATGCTCAGGTTCACCGCACGCCGGCCAGTGAGGTCCGCGGCCATGGCGGAAATCCTGTTGATTTGCTTTTCGGTTTTTTGGCGATCACTTGCCGCGAAAGCTTGAGCGGCGACGATGCCGATTACAAGAACGGGAATGGTCACCTTAAGTCGCATATAGCTCTCCTGAGTTGAGAGTTAGTGACGCTGTGGGCGGGCCTGATCAAGCGACACAACGCCAACGTTTTCCTTTATGTAATAGAAACGATCGGCTTGGAGATTCTTCAGCGTTTCCGTCGCACCGCCAGGCCAGCGAATATCCAGCCGATCGACTGCCTTGTTGTTGCCGAGCCCAAAATGAATACGCAAGTCATTCTGTGACAGATAGCTTCCCCCGCTGCGAACTTCATCTACTTGGACCAGCGATCCCGCCGTGGCAATCACCTTCGCTCCGAGTGCGAGACGGTTGCTTTTCGTCCCAACCAACTGGATGGTGATCCAGTGGTCGTTCGATTTTGTAACATTGCGTAGAACGAGCGGTGAACCATCAATGTTTTCAACTACAACGTCAATGCGACCGTCGTTGTCCAGATCTCCAAATGCTGCGCCGCGACTCACTTCTCGGACGGAGATCGCAGACCCGGCTTGGGAGCTAACGTCCTTGAAGGTGCCGTCGTGCTGATTTTGGAAAACGAGCTTTTTCTCGCGATACTTGGCGCCGTTAGTTAATGCATCGACCTGCGGATAGACGTGTCCGTTGACCACAAAGAGGTCGGGCCATCCGTCATTGTCGAAATCGACGCAGCCAGTTCCCCATCCCATGTAGGGCACCGTAATGCTGCCAATCTTGGCTGCGCTTGAAACTTCGGAGAAAGCCAAGCCTCCATCGTTGCGGTAGAGCGAGTTGTTTTGATCTTCGAAGTTGGTAACGTAAATGGAAAATCGGCCAGTGTGGTTGTAATCGCAGATGGCAATCCCCATTCCAGCCATCTCTCCGCCGTCGTTACCCACGGCAGTGCCGGAGATGTAGCTGACGTCTTTGAATTTGCCTGCGCCCTCATTGTGGTAAAGGTAGTTTGGAGTCGAGTCGTCCGCGACGAAAAGATCAGGTCGGCCATCATCGTCGAAGTCGCTCCACACAACGCCGAGACCGTAATAGGCGGAGCTGTCATCGACACCGGCCGACTTAGAAACCTCCGTGAAGGTGCCGTCGCCGTTATTGTGATACAGGCTGTCGCTCAGGCCCTTCATACCCCGAGGCCCGCATTGGACGGGAATGCCGCGGAAATGGCAGGTCGGACCTTCCCCGAACTTCGGAAGATTCTCGAGATCAAAGATGACATAGCGGGAAATCATCAAATCGGCGTAGCCGTCGCCATCGTAATCGGCGAAGGCCGCGCCTGTGGACCAGCGAGGATCTGTGAGGTGAGCCTGCTTCGTTACATCCGTAAAGGTTCCATCGCCGTTGTTGCGGTACAGCACCATACCGTTTTCGCAAGTAATAAGAAGATCAGGCCAGCCGTCATTGTTATAGTCGGCAACGGCACCGCCCATCGCCCAGCAGGGATTCGCGACGCCAGCTTTATCGCTCACGTCAGTAAATGTTCCGTCGTGATTGTTGTGATAGAGCGCGCTGCGAACCTTTTCGCCTCTCTTCGCTTGCTCGACACTGGGAGCGTTCGTGAAGTAAATGTCGAGCCAGCCGTCCTGATCGTAGTCGATCAATATCACTCCGCCGCTCATGGACTCGATCAGATACTTCTTTTCGCGTGAGATGGCGTGTTCAAACGTGATCTTCGCCGACTTCGTAATGTCTTCAAACTGAATGACTCCGAGCGAGACCTGGGGCGCAGCGGATTTCTGCTGGGACAAGGACGCAGCTCCAGAGAAGATCATGGTCGTTAACAACAAGCAAAGCGCCCGGAGCTTGAGATCACGAATATCCACGGAAAAGCGGCTCCAGGGTTGCTGGAAAACCGTCACCAAGATTACCGCAACTTTGGACCGGAATAACGTTATTTCACAATAAATCGCGCGAGTCGTTGGTAAAATGCTGCCTACCTCATGGGAAAATCTCGCAAGGCCGTACTAGGACTGCTGCTTTCTGCCTCCTGCCTGGCACAGACACCGTCGAACACCAAAGTGGTGCCGCGTTTCGTAGACATCACCAAAGAAGCAGGCTTAACGGCTCCACATCTTTCAGCACCCGAAAAACGTTACATCGTGGAATCGATGAGCGGCGGCGTGGGGTTCATTGACTGCGACAATGACGGCAAGCTGGACATCATCACTGTGAACGGATCGTCGGTGGATCGATATCGGAATGGTGGCGATCCGATGATCACCCTGTATCACCAGGATGCGAACCTCAAGTTCAGCGACATCACGGCTTCGTCTGGTCTGACCCGAAAGGGATGGGGGATGGGAGTTGCCGTCGGCGATTATGACAACGACGGACGTCCCGACATATATGTGACCGGCTTCGGGGGCAACGCTCTCTATCACAACCTCGGCAATTGCAAGTTCGAGGATGTCACGGACAAGTCGGGACTGAAGGTCGGTGGATTCAGCACCGGTGCGGCGTGGGGCGACTTCGACCGAGATGGGTTGTTGGATTTGTTCGTGCCTCGGTACGTCTTCATCGACGTCAATAAGCTTCCCGAATTCGGGAGCAACGACAAAACCTGTCGCTTCCGTGGTATCCCCGTGCAGTGCGGACCGTGGGGACTTCCCGGAGAATCAGATTTTCTTTTCCGCAACAAAGGCGACGGCACGTTTGAAGACGTGTCGAAGAAGGCAGGCGTCGGCGACTCCAATAAGTATTACGGCATGCAGGGAATATGGGCTGATTATGACAATGACGGCTGGCCTGATCTCTACGTCGCGAACGATGCCGGCCCGAACTACCTCTATCACAACAAGCATGACGGGACGTTTGAGGAAGTAGGGTTACTCTCGGGAGCGGCTCTAAGCGGGGATGGCCAGGAAGAAGGATCAATGGGCGTGGATTTTGGCGACTTCGATCACGACGGAAAGCTCGACATCCTGGTGACGACGTTTACCGATCAGCCCACGCTTCTGTTCTGGAACCAGGGCGGCCAGGGGTTCGTGGACATAAGTTGGTCGTCGCGAATCGCAAAACCTTCTTACCCGCTGGTTGGATGGGGCACCGCCCTGTTTGACATGGACAACGACGGCTGGCCGGATATCTTTATCGCTAACGGCCACGTGTATCCACAGATGGACTTGGTGAAGGGTGGAGTTCCCTATCGCCAGCCGTTCTTGTTGTTTCGTAATAACCGGGATCGGACCTTCGAAGATGTCACGGCGATTTCCGGCTTGGCGGATTTGCCACTTTCATCGAGACGAGGTGCGGCTTTTGGCGACATCAACAACGATGGCAAGGTCGACGTGTTGGTGCTCAACGTTGGCGAACCGCCCACGTTACTTCTCAACGTAACTGAAACGACAGATCACGCGGTACTTTTCAATCTGATCGGGGCTAAGAGCAATAAATCTGCGATCGGTGCGAGAGTCACCGTGACAGCGGGCGACTTGGTGCAGTTCAACGAAGTGCGTGGGGGCGGAAGTTATCTTTCGCAAAACGACCTGCGGCTGCATTTCGGTCTTGGTCAGCATAAGAAGATGGACACCGTCGAGATCGCGTGGCCGAGTGGGAAGAAGGAACTTTTGAAAGACCTGGCCGCGGATTCTATCTACACGATCGAAGAAGATCACGGCGTGAAGAAATCAGTTCCATTCAATACTGAGAAGATCGAGACCGCGAAAAAGAAGTAGCACGATTACTGCTGTTGATCAGGAAAGCCACCCTTCGGCTGAATGGAAGGTTTTAGAGCGCGGAATCTCTCCAGCTGAGCCTGGGCTTGTTCCTTCAACCCGAGCCGATTGTA
>DASTGW010000125.1:0-4055 GCA_035718705.1 Terriglobales bacterium
TGCAGGCGATTGCGCCACGCCAGAAGGGCGAACCTTCGATGCGAAGCTTGATTGCTTCCAACTCGCATGCAAGTTCGTTGGCATGCTGCTGGCGAACGTTGGCAATGAGGAGGTTCTGCATGACCGTGGTGCGCACTTCCCCGTTAGCAAATCGATCAGCAAGATTCGCAACCTGGCGAAGTTGCTCGGCGTTAAGGCGTCCGCGAAGGACGGAAGCGCCGACGTAGGCATAACCGGGTTGCTTCTGCGCGTGAATGCCGACGTGATCGCGGAAAATATCGTTCGGAACGAGTTCGTCTTCAGCGGGATCGAGTTTGAAGCCGAGACGATCGTTGAGCTCGGCAAGAAACGATTCAGCGTTCCAGCCGTATTCGAGGAACAGAAACTTCAGGCGCGCCTTTTCGCGGCTCTGGCGAAGGACATCGTTGTCGCGGAAGATAGCGGCGATGTTACGAACGACCGGCAGCACCTGGTGCGCGCTGACAAATGCGTTCAGTTTCACAGCAAGATGCGGCTGGGTGGACAGCCCGCCGCCGACGCGCAAGGAGAATCCCTGTTCTTCTTTGCCTGCGCGGCGGCGAATGAGGCCGGTCAAGCCCACATCGTTGATCTCGGGGTAAGAGCACCAGGAACTGCATCCGGTGAGAGAAATTTTGAACTTCCGAGGCAAGTTGTAGAAATCCGCATTGCCAACGAAGAAGCGATTCAGGTCGAGTGCAAGCGGCGAAGCGTCGAAGACTTCCTCTGCATCGATGCCGGCGACGGGGCATCCCGTGATGTTGCGAGTGTCGTCGCCGCAAGCGCCCATCGTGGTGAGTCCGGCGCGCCAAAGGGTGTCGAGCACTTCGGGGAGATCTTCGATGCGAACCCAGTGCAGCTGAATGTTCTGGCGGACGGTGATGTCGGCTACGTTGCGCGCGTACTTCTCAGTGACGTTGGCGATCGCGCGAACCTGATGACTGAGGAGGAGTCCGTTGGGGATGCGGATGCGAACCATGAAGAACGGAAGCGCCTTCCCTTCTCCGCCAACACCGCCCACCGCGCCGACACCGTCGCCCTGCGTATACACGCCCCAGTAGCGGAAGTAGGTGGACATCCATTCAGGTGGAATGGAATCGAAGCCTTTGCGTGCGAACTCGCGGATCTCGTCGAGCCTGTCCCACGCATTCTTTTCGCGCTTGAGTCGTTCCGCCCGCTGCGCCTTCGTTTCTTTTTGAGCTTCTGCCATATGTCTCGCCAAAAAATAAAAAGACCCTCCGCTTTTGCCGTTCCAGCGGGGGGTCTTTTTGGAAATTGATCTGTGTCTAGAGTGCTACGAAGTCACGATCTCCCTCACGCCAGAATGTGTCATGCAACAGCAACAACAACAGTTGCTGCTCATCGTCATTCGACACATTTGGCTCATCGAGTTCATCGCGGTTGAGTGTTTATACGGGAGTGCTTAGCGAACGTCAATAGCCCGATGGGTTAAACCAAACGGGAATCAAGCATCCTGTACGCGTTTTCAGATGCTTGGCGAGTTGCGAGGCTTCAATGAATTTTTCTGATGACTGGGATAAGGATTTTCATGATGTCAGAGAGCTGGCGTCGTGTGCTTGGGACGAAAGCGTATCTATAAGACTCGGCGGACCTTGAACCACAAATCGACGATGGTAGAAGTGCAGCGCGCGCAGACCGGCGAGTTCCTCACCGCCGCCGGCCCGGCCGGGGCCGCCGTGAAGGCAACTCGGCATCACGTTGCCGTGGCCAGTGTGCTGTGGGCCGACGGAACTGTCGACGACCATGATGCGGCCATGGGAGCTGGCTATGCCGAGAGTGACCTGCTGCTTGAAATCGGCGTCGTCGGAATAAATGGATGCAACGAGCGATCCACGTCCTCGATTGGCGAGCTCAACGGCTTCATTAAGGGTGTCATATGGCATCAATGTGGCAACCGGGCCGAAGACTTCGATTTCGTGAACGGTCGTAGCCTGCCTTGGACTGTCACAGACGAGCAGCGTTGGCTGAACGAAAGCAGCTCTGGATGGATCACTGACGCCGAGAGGCCGGAAGTCTTCAGATCCCCCGAAAACGACCTGAGCTTCTTGTTTGAGCTTGGCGATGTCCGCCAGTGCCGACTGTTGTTGCTTTTTGCTGACGAGAGGTCCGCAGGTGACACCATCTTGCTCGGGCGAGCCCACCTTCACTTCGCCTAACTTTTTCGTTATCGCATCGGCCAGAGAGGTTAGGAGCGGACGGGGAACAAGGATGCGGCGGATGGCCGTACACTTCTGGCCGGCCTTCAACGTCATTTCCCTTACAACTTCTGTCAGCAGAAGTTCGAACGGCTGCGTTCCCGGACCTGAGTCGGGACCGAGAATCGCGGAATTCAGGCTGTCAGCCTCGACATTCACGCGAACCGATCGGGCGACAACGTTTGGGTGAGACTTGATCATTACTGCGGTATTCGCGGATCCGGTGATGGACACGACGTCATGCTCACGAACGTGATCCAGCAAATCGCGAGGCGACCCGCAGAGGATGGAAAGTGCACCTTCAGGTAGAACGCCAGCGTTGAAGACGTCCTTGACCATGCGCTGCGTGAGCCAGGCGGTAGCAGTCGCAGGCTTCACAAATACGGCGACACCGGAAAGAAGTGCCGGAGCGGCTTTCTCCCACAAGCCCCAGGCCGGGAAGTTGAAGGCGTTAATGAAGATGGCGACGCCCTCTAGTGGTTTCAGGTAGTGTTGTCCGCCGAAGACGCCGGTCTTCGACAACGGAACAGTCTCACCGTCTTTCAGCATGCGGCCGGTTAGGGACTGTCCGAGCTTTGCATATTGCTTGAGGGTATAAATGGCGCCGTCGACGTCGAAGGAAGCATCGGCTTTAGTAGCGCCCTGGTTGCGGCGACTGATGTCGAAATATTCTTGGCGATTGGCTTCGAGAACTTTGGCAATGGCGGAGAGAAGTCCGGCACGTTCGGCGTAAGTGAGTTTCTGCAGGTTTCGCGATCCGCGACGGGAATACTCAAGAGCCGCCGAGAGATCGAGCCCGTCAGATGAGGCGCGAGCCAATTCTTCGCCGGTCACAGGGTTGACGAGCGGCTCGCCTTCGCCCGAGCCGGCCTTCCATTCGCCTGAAACGTAACTTTCCAAGTTCACCTGGATGACTCCCATCTTTTGCCAAATATGCAGAATGATGCAGTTTTCGAGCAGAGATTAGCGTTGAAAGATGCACAATCCCAACCAAAATGCAGTATATTACATCACACTGACTTGTGATCGAGGAGCGCTTCCCGTGAGTGTAGTTCCCCCCGCAGAAACGGCGTCGAAAAGCGAATTCGTGGATTTTCAGACGTCTCCCGCGCAGTACCAGCACTGGCAGGTGAAGTACGAGGATGCCGTCGCGACGGTGCTGATGGACACCAAAGAGGATGGCGGCATTCGTCCGGGATACAAGCTGAAGTTGAACTCGTACGACCTGGGTGTGGATATCGAGTTACACGACATATTGCAACGCGTGCGGTTCGAGCATCCCGAGGTGAAGACCGTCGTGATCACGAGCGCGAAGAACCGCGTGTTCTGTTCGGGCGCAAACATTTACATGCTGGGAACGTCCTCGCATGCGTGGAAGGTGAATTTCTGCAAGTTCACGAACGAGACGCGCAACGGGGTCGAGGATATGAGCCGCAACTCGGGCGTTAAGTTCCTGGCCGCATGCAATGGAACGACGGCGGGCGGCGGATACGAGTTGGCGCTGGCGTGCGATGAGATTGTGCTGATAGACGATCGCTCGTCGGCGGTGAGTTTGCCGGAGGTGCCGTTGCTGGGCGTGCTTCCGGGAACTGGTGGACTGACGAGAGTGGTGGATAAGCGGAAAGTGCGTCGCGATCTGGCTGACATCTTCTGCACGACGCCAGAGGGAGTTCAAGGTACGCGCGCGAAAGAGTGGCGGCTGGTGGATGAAGTAATAAAGCCGGCGCAGTGGAATGAGCAAGTTCAAAAGCGCGCGCGGGAGCTGGCAGATAAGAGCGATCGGCCTTCGGGAGAACGCGGGGTGGAGTTTACAACGTTGAA
>DASTGW010000126.1:0-3319 GCA_035718705.1 Terriglobales bacterium
TCCGCGAGGGCTTAGCCGAACTCGCTATGCTAGAATCCGTGTTAAATCTTCGCAGGACGTGTACCCATATGCATCCAGAAGTTGCTTCTGCCACCGAGGTCGGAGTCTTCCAAACCAAAGTCCGGGCGCGGACCACGCGTATCGGAATCGTCGGCCTCGGCTATGTCGGCCTTCCTCTCATGTTGCTTTACAGCGAGGAAAAGTTTCGGGTAACCGGGTTCGACGTAGATGCCAAAAAGGTCGAGACGCTGTCTCGCGGAGGTTCGTACATCGTTCGCATCCCTCCCACCGACATTCAGGCTGCACAGAAGAGTGGCTTTACCGCGACCTCCGACTATTCCCAGATCGCCGAAATGGATGTGGTAATCATCTGCGTGCCCACTCCGCTGGACGAATATCGCGAGCCCGACATGAGCTACATCGTGAACACCGTGCAAGCCATCGCCCCGCATGTACACGAAGGCCAATTGATTGTGCTCGAGAGCACTACTTATCCAGGCACAACGGAAGAGATCGTCGTCCCCCTGCTGGAGAAAGGAAACAAGGCCGGCTTGAAGCTGGCGCGCGAAACGGGCGAGCGCGGCTTCTATGTCGCATTCTCGCCTGAGCGTGAAGATCCCGGGAACGACACGGTCGCCCGTCGTGACATACCGAAGGTGATCGGCGGATGCGGCCCCCTGGCGACTCAAATGGCCGCAGCGATCTACGGAAGCATCTTCAATCGCACTGTTGTGGTCTCGTCTCCCGGGGCGGCGGAGATGACGAAGCTCCTGGAAAATATCTACCGTTGCGTGAACATCGCGATGGTTAACGAGATCAAGTTGCTGTGCCTCCGCATGGGCATCGACATTTGGGAAGTCATCGAAGCCGCCAAGACCAAACCTTTCGGCTTCCACGCCTTCTATCCTGGTCCTGGTCTCGGTGGTCACTGCATTCCGGTGGACCCCTATTACCTCTCCTGGAAGGCGCGCGAATACGACTTCTACACCCGTTTCATCGAACTGGCTGGCGATGTGAACTCCGGTATGCCTTACCACGTGGTTCAGTCCGTCGCGAAAGCGCTCAATAGCCACAAGAAAAGCTTGAATGGTTCCAAGGTTCTTGTTCTTGGGGTCGCTTACAAGAAGGACATTGACGACCTTCGTGAATCTCCTTCTCTCACCATCATCGAGAAACTAAAGGAAGAAGGCGCGGAAGTCTCGTACAACGACCCGTTCTTCCCAACGGTCGGCAAAGGCCGGCACTATGACTTGCAGATGAAGAACACGCCGCTTGAAAAGATTGGCGAGTTCGACTGCGTGGTGATCGTTACCGACCACTCCGATTACGATTATGCGAAGATCGTGAAGGAAGCAAAGCTGGTGGTTGACAGCCGCAATGCGACCAAGGGCATCAAGTCTCCCAAGATCACCGTCTGCTAGTCGCGAGCTAAACAGTTGAATCAGGGCAGCTCTCCGGAGCTGCCCAACTTACAGGGATCATGGCAAATTATCTGGTTACCGGCATTGCCGGATTTATTGGCTCCTCCATTGCGCGAGCGCTCCTTGAGCGCGGCCACTCAGTTCGCGGCATCGACAACCTTTCCACCGGCAAGATCGAGAATCTCGACGACATTCGCGACAAGGTTGACTTTCGACAAATCGACCTGCTCGATCTGGATGGTGTCCGCGACGCTTGCCGCGATGTGGAATACATATTCCACGAGGCAGCTATCCCGTCCGTTCCGCGTTCCGTGAAAGACCCGATCGAATCGAATCAGGCGAACGTGAACGGCACTCTGAACCTGCTCGTAGCGGCCAAGGACGCTAAGGTGAAACGCGTTGTCTACGCGTCTTCGTCATCTCTCTACGGAGAATCGCCAACGCTTCCCAAGCATGAGGGTATGATCCCCAGCCCGATTTCGCCCTACGCGGTTTCGAAGCTCACCGGAGAGTACTATCTCACGTCCTTCTACCGCTGCTACGGACTCGAGACTGTGTCGCTGCGCTACTTCAACGTATTTGGTCCGCGTCAGGATCCCACGTCGCAGTACTCCGGCGTGCTGGCGATCTTCATCACCCGGATGCTCAAGGGCGAACAGCCCACGATTAACGGCGATGGCGAACAGAGTCGCGACTTTACCTACATCGACAACGTCGTGTCGGGAAATCTCCTCGCGATGGAAGCGCCCGCCATCCAAGTCGCTGGCCGCTACTTCAACGTCGCCACCGGATCGCGCGTGACCCTGAATTACACATATTCCGTCCTGCAAACCTTGATCGGCTACAGCAAGCCGCCTCTCTACGGACCGGCTAGGGAAGGCGATATCAAGCATTCTCTCGCCGACATCACGCAGGCCGAAGAGAACCTCGGCTACAAGACGCTGGTGAAGTTCGAAGAAGGCCTGGCTCGCACGGTGAACTGGTACCGCCAGTCGATGCCGGCCCTGACCGCACAGGCCACGCACTAACCGAGAGCGGGCAGAAATCCGCTCTCTCTGCTTCCAAGGACAATCATGGCAAAGATCCTGGTCACCGGCGGCGCCGGATACGTAGGCTCAATCTGTGCGACGCAGATTTTGAAGGCAGGGCACGAAGTCGTCATCATCGACGATCTCACCACCGGGCATTCCGAGGCCGTCACTCCGGGCGCGACCTTCATCGAAATGAATCTCGGCGATCGCGCCGCTATGAAGCAGTTGCTGTCGCAACATCGCATCGACGCCGCCTTCCACTTCGCCGCTAAGGCCCAGGTTGGCGAGTCGATGGTCGAACCGGCGAAATATTTCCACACCAACGTTGTGGAGGCGCTGTCAATGCTCGAGTGTCTCCGCGAAGCCGGGGTGGAGAAGTTCGTGTTCTCTTCCACCGCCGCTACGTATGGCAATCCTGCGGTTGTGCCGATTCCCGAAGACTGTCCCAAGGCTCCCGTCAATCCATACGGAGAAAGCAAGCTTGCCTTCGAGCAGATCCTGCGCTGGTATGCCAATTCGTACGGCTTTAGCGTCGTCGCTTTCCGCTACTTCAATGCCTGCGGCGCTACGGAGACCCAGGGCGAGCGGCATGATCCGGAAAGCCACCTCATTCCGCTAATTCTGCAGGCTGCCTCCGGACGCCGGGAATCCATCAGCATCTTCGGCACCGACTACCCCACTCCCGACGGCAGTTGCCTGCGCGACTACGTCCACATTCTCGATATCGCAGACGCCCATCTACTCGCCCTCAAGCGTATGGACAAGCCAGGGTTCCGCGTCTTCAATATCGGTACCGGCAAAGCCTATTCCGTTCTCGAAGTCTGCCGCATGGTGGAAGAAGTTACGGGAAGGAAACTGAACATCAAG
>DASTGW010000127.1:0-3686 GCA_035718705.1 Terriglobales bacterium
GCGAAGGCACCTCGACGTGCTCAGGCAGGCAGACGATGATCCTGCGACCGCTGCTGGCAGAGTCCGAGAACAAGCCCAACGACAACATCACGCCGGTTTGGCAACTGGTGTCCCGCATGGAATCGGCCGAGGCGGAGCAATATCTGCTGGTGGGCCAACCGGACCATGCCCGCGTTTCCGGCGAGATGGCCTCGGTGTTCTCTGCTGGTTTCCTGCCGCATGTAGATGATTCCATCGCGCGAGCCATTGGTGCACATGACGCGGGATGGGCGAGTTTTCCGTTCGAACGAGATCTCTCGGGCGATCCGCCGCTGACCGACAATGGCCTTCCGCAGCATTTCATGCAGGTGCCGCTCGACGAGTCATTGTCGGCGTGGACAGGCTCCATCAAGGCAGCAGGCGAAATCAGCCCGCTTGGCGAATACATGGTTAGCGGCCACTTTTCGCGAATCGCAAAGCTCCGCATGCAGATGGAAGTGGATACCCAGGAAGACCTGAGCCGATTGGATAACTTCATTCATGAGGAAGAGGAAGCTCAAGAACGGCTGGGGTCGCGCACTCGATTACAAAAACAGCAACTCACTGAATACGTTGATTTGCTTCAGTTTGCCGACGTGCTTTCGTTGTATTTGTGTTGCGGATCCCGTGACGCCGCCGAATTCCCGCAGGATTTCCGTGGTACGCGTATTCAGATTCGCTACGAGGACGGTGTTTATATCACCACTCCGTCCATCTTTTCCGAGACGCAACGCTTCCAGATGCCGGTGCGGATTTTTCCTTCGAAGTCAGGCGAGGGGAAGACGAGGATTGGCTTTCACATCAAGTAGTCGTTAGTTTTTGGTCATTAGTCTTTAGCAAGCCTGTTCAGATCAGCAAGAAATGCTAACGACCAACCAGTTCTACTTCTTTCCGCCCTCTTCCACAATCGTCGTCACAATCTTGTCGATCGTCTCCAGCGCACGCTTGCTGGGCAGATTGTGATTGTTCGACATGATGGAGAAAGCGACGCGGTCGCCGCTCAGCGTCGTCGCGTATCCAGAGAGTGAATTCACATGTCCGAGTGAGCCGGTCTTCGCTTGCACCCGACCTTGTCCGGAGGTTCCGCGCAAACGTTCCGAGAGAGAACCATCAAGTCCTGCAACCGGCAGCGTATCTTCGAATTTCGGTCCCCAAGGCTGGGAATCAGCATAGGACAGCAATCGCGTGATGGCGTGTGGCGTTACCAGGTTCTGGCGCGAAAGGCCGCTGCCATCAAAGAACACGTATTCATCGGAGTGAATGCCTGCCTGCAGCAGGAAGCTGCGGACAACTTCGAGTCCTGCTTCGATCGTGCCGCCATTGCCCTTTTCACGGCCAAGCAGCCGCAGCATCAGTTCGGCATGCAGGTTTTGCGAAACCTTGTTGATGACTTTCAGGTCCTGCATCAGCGGTTGCGATTCGTAGTTCGCAAGCACAGTGCGTGTGTCCGGATTCGGCGGCTTGGGCCGTGATTCGCCGTCCCCGCCAGCGGCGGGAGCGGTCGTTGTGATGGAGAAAGTCGACAGCGTCGCGAGTTCAGTATGTTTGGTCTTCGGATGTCCGTAGACAACGACGCCACGCTTTTCCAGCATGCCACGGAATACCTGGGCTGCGAAAGCGGCCGGATCTTCGATCGCCAGCGCTTCGCTCGCGCCCGCGTCGTCGACCGGAATATTGCCGAACAAAGTCAGCTGATTTGAGCCCGGTTCGCGGATGATCGAAACGCGGCGCGGCCCGGTACCAGCCGGCGTAGTCATGATGCGGTTGTCGATCTTGTAGTACTCGGCGAACGGGGAAATCTGTACAAAGGCGCGGTCACCGGGATGGTCCGCCGGATAAATGCTGACGTACACCACATTGTCGTTGACGGTCAGGGCGGAAACAGGTGCACCCCATTCCCAAACCATGTCGTCTTGAGCCCATCCTTCGCCGTAGCGCTCGAAGGCGTAGTAACTGTCATCACCGACCACGTCGCCATCGATGTACTTCACCCCGCGTGCGACAACTTTGTCGGCAAGGTCCTCAAGGACCTTCAATGCCGGGTCTTTGCGCTCGGTCCGCAGATAGTAGGGAAGAGTGCGTCCGGAGATGTTGGGATCGCCTCGTCCCACCAGGAACAGGTCTCCCATCAGGCGACCGTAGCGATCGATACCGCCATTGGTTTCGATCGTCGTCTGGAACTTGTAGTCGGGGCCAATCATTGCCAACGCGGCTGAAGTGGTGAACAGCTTGGTGTTAGAGGCCGGTGTGAACAGTTTGTCGGAGTTTGCGGAGTACAACACCGAACCGTCCTTTAGAGAAACTACCTCAATGCCCCAAAAGCCGCGCGCCACATCTGGTTCCGAAATGATCTGATCGATGTTCTGGATCAGCAGCTGACGGTTTGCCTTCGGTGGCTTGGCTCGGGAAGACTCCGCAAAAGAGGGACTCACTGCCAGGACAAGCAGGAGAATGAGCGCGACACAAGGACGGTTACGGCTCATGGAAGTACCTGAATTTTAGCACTGTTCAGGGTGCGGGAATGGTGCGATTTAGGGGCTAGTCCGCATTCGGGTGCCAACTAGGTACAATCGCCACGATGCGAATGGAACGATTCGTCGATTGCCGCTTTGCGCCTCGTGGGGGTTCTTGGTGAAACGGGCCGTATTTCAGTGGAATCTGGGGCGTCGAAGCCTGGAACTGGGGCGCCGAACCCTGGTGATGGGCATTGTCAATGTGACCCCTGACTCCTTCTCCGATGGCGGCCACTTTCTCAGTGCCAACAAGGCCGTGGATCATGCCCTGCGGCTCCTGGACGAAGGGGCGGACGTCGTGGATATAGGTGGGGAGTCCACGCGTCCTGGAGCGGGTGTAGTAGTCGAAGGCGGCCGGCGGGCCGGTGTGTCAGCGGAAGAAGAGTTGGCGAGGGTGTTGCCGGTCATTGCGGGCGTGAGGCAGTCACGTCCGGAAGCCGTCATCTCGGTGGACACCTACAAGTCCGCCGTTGCGAAGGCGGCGGTCGAGGCTGGAGCGGATATCATCAACGACGTCAGCGGTTTGCAGTGGGATCGCGCTATGGCGGAGACCTGCGCCAGCCTGGTTTGCGGCGTCGTCCTGATGCACATGCGGGGACTACCTGAAACTTGGCAGGGCCTGGAGAAGCTGGAGGATCCGCTGACGCTGGTCAAGCACGAGCTGGGACTGGCGGCTGCTAAAGCTCAGGAAACAGGCATCGCGCGGGACAGAATCGTGCTGGATCCGGGGTTCGGCTTCGGCAAAAGCTTCGAAGAAAATTATCCGCTATTGGCTGGGCTAGATCAGCTCGCCGAATTGGGCTTCCCCATTCTTGCTGGCACTTCACGGAAGTCGTTTATCGGTCGCGCCATGGGGTCGGATGCGCCAGCCTCTGCTCGCTTGAGCGGCAGTTTGGCGGCAATGGTGGTGTCCGTCATGAAGGGAGCACACATCGTGCGAGTGCACGATGTCAAAGAGTCGGTGGAAGCGGCGAGGGTGGTGGACGCGATCCTCAGCAACTGACTAATTCCTTGAACCAAAGCGGAAAAATCGGGCGTTTTGCCCTGCGCCGGTCGCTCTTCTCCGTTACCCCTTACGGCTCTTTCACGGCTGTGACCGGCACGCGCTTTACGCTGACATTGCGATAAAGCGTGTCGCCGTTAATCGTGAGTGTG
>DASTGW010000128.1:0-2426 GCA_035718705.1 Terriglobales bacterium
CGCACGCTCGGCGACCTCACGGCATTGCTTGCAACGCTCAAGGGTTTGCCGAGCGGATACAACAAGGACTTGCAGGACGACAAGCGTGCTTTGTTCAGTGCCGTCGATCTCATCGCGCTCGTCCTGCCTGCGGTTGCAGGAACGCTCGGCGAGATCACGTTCGACCGTGCTCGAATGCGAGCTGCGTTGAGCAGCACCATGATGGCGACCGATCTCGCGGACTATCTGGTGATGAAGGGTGCGACGTTCCGCGATGCACACGAAGCGGTTGGCTCGTTGATTCGCGAGGCCGAAAGCCAAGGCTGTGAGCTGACCGCGCTTCCGCTCTCGAGGTTTGCTGCCGCCAACAGTCTGTTCGGCGATGATGTGATGGAGTGGCTCGATCCCGCTCAGTCAGTTGCGCGGCGTGGCGTTCCAGGTGGAACCGGCCCCGAAGCTGTCAGAGCCCAGATTGCAGCGGCAGAGCTCGCCATCCGTCCGGTGCGTGACACGCCGCGCGGCAACGAACTGAACCTGCGCATTGTTTGATAACTATCTAACCGCTCTCAGAAAAAAACGCCGGGCAATTCGATGCCCGGCGTTTTTTGTCCTAGAAGCTGATTCCGAACGTCACCGGAATGAACTGAGTTGCCGATACGTCGGTGAAAATGTGGTGATAGCGTGCTTCGATGAACGTATTGAAGCCGCTGAGAGGGAAGGACGCGCCGATTCCGCCGTTGAGACCGAAATCCGTCTTGGTCGAAGCGCCGCTCACATCGGGCTTGTAACCGTAGATTCCCGCGCCACCGATGAGATATGGCCTCATCCCCACTCCGGGAAGCGCGTAGACGATGTTTGCGTTGGCTGAAGTGATCGTGATGTCGGGAAGGGGAACGAACCGGTCGCTCTTTACGCTGAGCTTGTTGTACATACCGTCGATTCGGAACCCGATCGGCGACCCTACTGAATTCAGGCCAAGGGAGATCGTTCCGTTATAGCCGGTCTTGTAGTCGTCGCCCAGGTTGCCCACTGGTATTGCCGCTCCTGCGGAGATGCCGATGCTGACGGGCTTCGTCGATTGCGCCGAGCTGGTGCCGGCTGAAAGTGCAACGGCTGCTGCTGCTGCGACCGCTAATGAAATTCGCCTCATGATATTGCTCCTGCTGAAGTGCTGGTTTGAGCAGATCCTGACATGCTCGTAAGTCTTGATGGTTACAGCAGGATCGGGCAATTGTTGCACCTTAAACGGTACGAAAGCTGTAAATTTAAATATCCTTTTTTCTTAGGATTTTTAAGCAATGAGGGGCTATACCGTTAGGGCAGTAGCAGTTACACTCGGCGTTCCAACCAAATGGATCGACAACGTTCTGTCGCACCATCGCATCAGCGGTGTGTCAGGCGGGCGACAGGGAGTTGCCAGACGACTCTCTGTCCAAGCTGTGCTCATTCTGGAAATTGCGCTCCGGCTTATAAACGCCTGCGGGTTACCCCTGCCAAAGGCCCTTGAGCTCGCTGCTCGTTTCGTCAGTACGAGGTCCGACAGGCTCACCCTGGATGCCCAGATCTCACTCTTGGCCGATGTGGACGTGATAGAAGGACAGGTGAGCGATTCACTCGCTCAGGCCGTTGAAGTCGCTCCTTCACCCCGCCGTGGCCGTCCACCAGCCACAAAATGACAAGGGGTGCCTCATGGGCACCCCTTGCTCAAGCTTGCGAAAACCCGCGCCTCAGCTGCTCTTCGTGACGTTCTCAGCCGCTGGACCTTTCTGTCCTTCGACGATGTCAAACTCCACCGTATCACCTTCGGCGAGAGACTTGAAACCGTTTCCGGTGATCGCGCTGTAATGCACGAAGCAGTCTTTCTGTCCGTTGTCAGGGGTGATGAAGCCAAAGCCCTTCGCATCGTTGAACCACTTTACCTTGCCGGTCGTACGCATTCCTGCTCCTGGTAAAAATTCCCGGATCAATCGCAACCCGAGACAACTGTGGCTGGACTCACTGTGAGCCCAGCCGGATGAAGCACTCGAGGATCCCTGACGGGCTCCCAAGGCCGGGTCTACTCGGGCGAAAGCATACAATGGTCAGGAAATGCGGTCAATAGAAAAAATGTTCAATCACCAACGATTCGAACATTTGTGATATAGTACTCTGTCTCTGCGAAACACGAAGTTGGCACTCCCTTGTGCTGCTCATAGGAGAGAGACACCCGCTTCCCAAGATTCTTCTCGAGAAGCCTGGCAATTGAATCGTTGCGAACGCTGAACTTGAAAATCTCCGGCATCGCACCCGGAAGGTTGACCATCGCCAGCTCTCCCTCCCACGTCTTACACAACCACCCCTTCTTGGAGAACTTCTGCACGAAACCGGCTCTGTTTCCTTCAGAGTAGGACCAGTGGAGCGCCACGGCGGTCCAGGTGGCCAGAAGCACTACCGGGAGCACCACGAGC
>DASTGW010000129.1:0-2844 GCA_035718705.1 Terriglobales bacterium
GAGCCGGAATCCGCCTTGTCCGCCACGCCAGTCGTCGAAATTGCGGTGGTCGGGATGGAACTCGTGATTCCGTGAGAAGCCCTTGCCGTAGAACCGGTAGCTGAGCTTGTCGTTTCCACCGCCGTAGCGAGCGTTCAGGAAGCCCTGGTCGATATTGCCGGCACCGGCGGAGATGAGTGTTCCGTGAGTTTCGCGGGTGTGCTTGGTAATGATATTGATGACGCCGTTGACGGCGTTCGGTCCCCAGATCGTGCCACCAGGCCCACGGATGACTTCGATACGATCGATGTCTTCAAGAGTGGTGTCCTGAACTTCCCAGTAAGTGCCGGCCAAGAGTGTGGTGTAAACGGTACGACCGTCGATCAGGACCAGGACGGAGCGCGACAAGCGGCTGCCGAAGCCACGAATGCCGACAGACCATTTGTCGGAATCGATGCGTGCGACCTCGATTCCGGGCGCCAGTCGCAGCGCTTCAGGGATTGAGGTGACGCCGGAGCGACGAATGTCTTCTCCGGTGATCACGAAGATCGCAGCGGCGATTCGCGAAGCCTGCTGCGGTTCTTTGGATAGGGTAGTGACTTCGATTTGGGAGAGCTCTTGGAGCGAAAGTTGCTTGAGGTTTTGCGGAGTGTCGGCGGCTGCGATTTGATCTTGAGCGTGCGTCAGAGGTAGGAGCAGAAGAGCGGTGATTGCCACCGCTAAGAGTCTCCGAGATTTGCGCACATCGCAGAACGACATTTCGGAACAAGCTGACGTAGAAGACTACGGCTTTCGAGGCCGAAGGAGCAATGGCCGAATGCTGCAGACTCTACCAAGATTTCCGCGTAAGGCGTGTGCGCCTCGGAGGATAGACGCTCGCGAATCTGAAGTGAGATGTGAGTTGCTGGGTGTGCGTTGTATGAGGCGTAAAGAAAGGTATCTATGTTGCAATAGTTTGCAGTTTTCGACCCAGTTAATGCGGTTTCGAACAGACGAAAAGCCCCGCTGGAGCGGGGCTTTCAATCATTGCGCATACGAACTTGAGGAACGGCGGAAACTACTTGGTGAACGACTTGATGGCGCTGGCTTCGTCGTCCTTGATATCGAAGACGGTGTAGAGCTTGGTGATCTGGAGCAGGTCGTGAACTTTTTTGGTCAAGTTCAGGAGCTTCAGTTCGCCGCCGCCGTTGCGGACGGTGGTGAAAGCGCTGACCAGTTCGCCGATGCCGGAGCTGTCGATATAGGTGACGTCGCCAAGGTTCAAAAGGATCTTGTTATTGCCTTTGGCGATCATGTCGCGGACGATGTCGCGAAGCATGGTGCTGCCTTCGCCGAGCGTGATACGGCCGCTCAAATCCACAATGGTGACGCCATCGACCTGCCGGGTGGTTGACTTCATTGTCACTTGGAATCCTCCTTGCCGTCGGCCGCGAGGCTACGGACGTGCTTGATAAGGGTAACTTCAGTACCAGGTTCTAATTTACGAATGCGAACTTCATCCATGAAGGAGCGGATCAGGAAAATTCCGCGGCCATGGGGCTTGAGCAGGTTTTCCGGGGCGAGGGGATCGGGGATTTGAGTTTCTTCGAGTCCCTTGCCTTCGTCAGCAACCGTGATGATCAGCGAATCCGGGGTACGTTCCAGGCCGAAGGTCATCTTCTTATTAGGGTCGTAGGCGTTGCCGTGATAGACGGCATTGACCGCCGCTTCACGGACAGCCATTTCGACGCGTTGGACTTCGTCCTCGTCGAGACCTGATTCCGTGGCGAGTTGACTGGCCTTCTGCTCGGCTTCGTTGACGCTGTCGAGCGTGGAGTCCAGCTTATAGACGACCCGTTTTGCCGTCATGCTCAAAGTGTTATCACAGTCGGCGTTCGGCCGCGTATCCCTTGCGAGCCGTAACTGGGAGAGCCGATGAGAACGGCTAGTTTGCACGTCGGAGGCTGTTTATGTCAACGGCGAACGGATATTGGTGACTGGTGAATGGTGATTGGTGAGTGAAAACCACTGAATCTGAGCGGTAATGGTGAGATTGGGACAGGGGCTCAGATCAGAGCGGGTATTTGCTGGATTCCATTGAGGGGGTTGAGTATTCTCGGAGAGATGACGCACGCGAACGTAGCATTGAGTGACATTCTGGGCGCGCCTGTGGTCGATTCCACGGGCGTGGTGGCCGGACGCGTGCGCGAGGTGGCGCTTTGCCCGCAGGAAGACCCGATTTACGTCTCTTTGCTCGTGGTGAAAACGCGAGAGGGTGAGCGAACACTTACTGCGGGGCAGATCCAGCGGATTAATGGCGACATCCGGTCGCGGGTGCCGGCCTCAGAATGGCAACCGTTCGCCGGGCCGGAAGGTTACTTCCTGCTCGACCGGGATTTGCTCGACCAGCAGATCATCGACGTCAACGGGCGGAAGGTGGTACGCGTCAACGACGTGGATCTGATGCCGGAGTCGTCGGCGCTGCACTTTGCGCTGAAGATTTCGGCAGTGGACGTCGGGGTGCGCGGTTTCGTGAGGCGCATCATGAAGGGCCTGGTGCCGAGTGTGGCGCTTCGCTCGCTTACCAACCAGATTCCGCCGAAGCTGATCCCGTGGGACTTCGTGGACGTGATCGAGACGGATCCGGCGCGACGGGTGAAGCTGAAGATCTCTCACGACAAGCTGGGGAAACTGCACCCGGCGGATATCGCCGACATCGTGGAGGATTTGTCGCCGGCCGAGCGCGAAGCCGTGTTCGAGACGTTGGACGAAGAGGTCGCGGCCGAAACGCTGGAAGAGGTCGAGCCGAAGCTGCAGCGGGCGATCGTGGAGTCTCTGGATGAGGATCGCGTGGCCGACATCGTGGAGGAGATGGATCCCGATGCC
>DASTGW010000130.1:0-7837 GCA_035718705.1 Terriglobales bacterium
CGAAGCACTCGCCTTCTTCAAAACCTTCCCGGACCAGCACCTCGTTAACAACCCTTACAAAACAATGATCGCTCAGGGTGATTGGACCTGCACGATCGCTGAGTTCACTGGCACGATGACGGGGCCAATGACGATGACAGACGGCACCGTGATCCCGCCGACGAACAAGAGCTTCAAAGTCGATTTCTGCACGGTGGCGCACTGGAAGAATGGGGTGATCGTCGAAGAAAACTTGTTTTACGACTTGATGGGAATGTTAACTCAAATCGGAGTCCTGCCAGCCCAAGGCAAAAACAAAGCTGCATAGAATTTGTGTTGTGAGGACAACCCGATAGGCATCTTTGCCCTGGCACAAACTGATGGGAACGACTGTGCTCGATCCGCAAGTTTCTTCGTCACCGCAACTCGAAGGCGAGCCGGTCAACGCAGATTTCGTGAGCTTTGGGCCTGTCAGCATAACAGTCTTAAGCATCGAAAACGCTGGCAACGGAAGCTGTAAGTAACCAACGCGGAGCTATCCGAATGAACGACAAAGGACAAGGTCCGGCGCAGAGCTTGCTCGGCAATCTGCGCATGTTGCTTCCCGACTTGGAATCTGTTTACAAGGACATCCACTCTCACCCCGAGCTATCGATGCAAGAAAACCGGACGGCGGGAATTGCAGCAGACCACCTTCGCGCCAACGGTTATGAGGTAACTACCGGGGTCGGCAAGACTGGAGTCGTCGGTGTACTCCGCAACGGGGACGGTCCAACCATCATGCTCCGCGCTGACATGGACGCGCTCCCGGTGCGCGAGGGCACCGGTCTGCCATATGCGAGTAAGGTGACGGGAACCGACGGAGATGGCAAATCTGTACCGGTGATGCATGCTTGTGGTCATGACATGCACGTAACATGGCTGATCGGAGCAACGACGTTGTTCGCTCAAAACAGAAGCGCATGGCGAGGTACCCTGATGCCAGTCTTCCAGCCAGCGGAGGAAACGGGTACGGGTGCGCAAGCGATGATCGACGACGGACTGTTCAAGCGGTTTCCGAAGCCGAGCGTCATCTTGGGACAGCACGTCATGGTCGGTTCGTCTGGAGATATCGGCACTCGCTCTGGCCCGATCACCTCTGCAGGAAACAGCTTCGAAATCCGAATGTTTGGTCGCGGAGCTCACGGATCAATGCCTCAGGCCAGCATTGATCCCGTTGTAATGGCCGCTTCCACCGTGCTGCGCCTGCAGACAATTGTCTCTCGTGAGCTTGCTCCCACCGATGCTGCTGTCGTAACGGTCGGTTCGCTTCAAGCGGGAACAAAAGAAAATGTGATTCCGGATGAAGCAGTCATAAAGCTGAATGTACGCACGTTCGATGAGAACGTGCGAAAACACGTGCTTGCTGCGATCGAACGGATTGTCAACGCCGAAGCGGAGGCATCAAGAGCTCCCAAGAAACCGGAGATCACTCCGCTCGATCGCTACCCGCTTGTGAGAAACGATCCAGAGGCAACAAGACGGGCAGTCGAGGCATTTCGAAACCACTTCTCGGCGCAGCGCGTGAAAGAAACTCAACCGACTACCGCGAGTGAAGATTTTGGGTCTTTTGGAACCGAGTGGGAGGTGCCATCTGTTTTTTGGTTCGTGGGTGGAACCGACCCGCAGACGTATGCAAAGGCGAAGCAGTACGGTACAGTCGCCGACATTCCTACGAATCACAATCCGCGTTTCGCCCCGGTAATTCATCCAACTTTGGAGGCCGGCGTGGAAGCGATGGTGGTTGCTGCTCAAGCTTGGCTAGCACAAGAGCGGTAAGTTATCGAATTGAGAGTCACGCTTTTGGGTCACCTTCTATGGACGACAGGACAACCTGGCAGTTCGAGGGGCAGCGATAGTCGCGCTAATGTTCAACGTAATCATGGTAGCAGTCGCAGTTCTAGTAATCACGTTAACAATTCCCCAAGGTAAGAAGACCTATTGAGGAGGATCGGTGGTTGTCAACGAACAGGTCGTTGTAAATACGCTGCTGGTGGTCTTCGATCTTGGCGGAACGTTTGTCTTCGCGCTTAGTGGGGCCGCTGCAGGAATTAAGCACAGGCTCGATTTGTTCGGGATTTTAGTTCTATCGTTCGCCGCTGGTAACTCGGGCGGCATCGCCCGCGACGTAATGATCGGAGCTGTTCCGGCCGCAGCGATCAGCGATTGGCGATATGTCGCTGTCTCGATGCTTGCAGGGTTGGTCACCTTCTACTGGTACGGAGTGATCAACCGACTGAAGAGTCCCGTTCTGGTGTTCGATGCCGCCGGACTGGCATTGTTCGCAGTGGCTGGTGCAGGGAAGGCTCTGGCTTTTCATGTGGGTCCCGTTCCGGCAACACTGCTCGGTATGCTCACCGGAATCGGTGGTGGTATGGTGCGTGATGTGCTAGTCAGCGAGATTCCCACCGTATTACAGACCGAACTCTACGCAGTCGCCGCCCTTATTGGCTCGGCGGTCATGGTACTGGGAAGAATGTTGCATTTCCCCTACACCGCCTCGGCCATCGCCGGCGCTGTGCTCTGCTTCGCTGTTCGCTTTACAGCCATGCGACGTGGATGGCGGCTTCCAACAGCACGCTTTTCGAACCAACTGAACAATGAAGAGCCTCCCGATGTCGAACGAGAAACACTGTCAAGGAGACACTAGCCAGAGTTATACAAGGTCGAAACGCGACCCCTTCGATGAAGCTCAGCATCATCGAGATCAGACACGTTAAGAACACAACCATGACGCTAACCCCGATTTCGAGAGCGCGAATATGAAAGGAGGGGCTATGACCCCGGAGCAAAACCTGCAACTGATGAAACGCTCGAATCGAAGGAGTTGATGGCGGATCCATATCGATGTTGTCGGTGTTAAGGCGAGTTACGACATAACGGTGACAGAGTGCTCCTCAACTTAATCGAAAAGAAAACACTCTGCATCGATTAGGAGAAACAATGAAGCAAATCAACTGGCACAATGATCTACAGTCTGCTCTCAACCTGGCCGAACGCGAGCACAAACATGTGCTGCTGGATTTCCATAACCCCCTTTGAATCGGGTGTCAGCAGATGGATGCGGTCTCGTATCCAAATCCGAAAGTGATCGATTTCTTCGACAATAATCTTGTTGCGGTTAAGGTGCTCATCAATTCGCAACCGTTACCGAAAAAGTTTCGGGTGCAATGGACGCCGACGCTGGTGTTGTTAGACGGCGAAGGCGAGGAGCATAACCGCACAGTGGGATTTCTACCTCCCGAAGAGTTGTTACCGTCTCTGATGCTCGGGATCGGCAAGTCGTACTTCGACCACGACGACTTCAGCGACGCTGAGATGACTTTCCAGCATCTGTTGGCAGAGTATCCGAAGAGTGATTCCAGCGCGGAGGCGGCCTATTACTTAGGCGTTAGTCGTTACAAACGCACTCACAACCCAGAGGAATTGAAGAAGACAATTCAACATTTGCAACGAGATTTTCCACAAAGCGAGTGGGTGAAGCGCGCTTCTGTGTACCAGATGTTGTGAACACAGACGTGACGACGCTCAAGATTTAGAGATGGCATCCCCATCGAGGCATCGAGACCATCATCTATGTGCCAGCCGGAACAGCATTGGCAATAGCGGCGCCATTGCTGCCACCAGTTCATTGGTCAGGTGGGAAACTGCCCATCTGGTCGATTAATCGCAGTCAGCCCTCGTAATTTCGTCAACTAGATGAGGAACTCTGACGCCAATGAACTGATTTCCTAACTGCCAAATGGCCCATTCGACCGGACGTCGATCAGCGTTGTTGGTTTCGCCCGATTTTCATTGCGGTTGAAAAACAGCCACCGAATGTTCCCCCGGTGCGAAGTGCCGCAATTTGGCTCCTGTCAATCGATGGCCTTCTGACAGCGCCTTTCGTAGTATCTGCGATACAGCTATTCTGAATTTCCACGCTCTCAGAAAGGTTTGGGCATGGAACGCACGTCATCTGTCGCTCGGGTAGGGCTTCAGTGAACTTCGAAGCTTTACAGGAACTGGCCTTGAGGATGGCCGGTGAGCGGTCTGTCGACCGAGTTCTGCAGCACATCGTCGAGGGTCTGCGAGAACGACCTGGGGTAGCACTGGCACGAGTCTGGATTGCCGGTACGGGCGACGAATGTGCGTCGTGCCGGATGCGCTCGGTCTGTCCGGACCAGTCCGCCTGCCTGCATCTCGCGGCGAGCGCCGGAACATCGGTTACTGGCGAGTCGTGGACGCGAACCAATGGCAGCTTCCGGCGGATCCCAATCGGGCGTCTGAAGGTCGGCTCCATTGCCGCAAATCGTGAAGGGCTGCTGCTCACCGACCCGCTTTCCGAACACTTCACCAATCAATCGTGGGTCCGCGACGAAGGCATCAGCAGCTTCGCGGGACACCCTTTGATCTACCACGATGAGACGCTGGGTGTCCTCGCCGTCTTCCGACGTCAGCAGGTAGACATGGAGGAGTTTCAATGGCTGCGCATGTTCGCGGATCACGCCGCAGCAGCGGTTGCGAACGCGCGCGCCTTCTCGGCACTCGCGCAGGCCGAACGCCGCATCCGACAGGACGAACGTGAACTCAGGCTTCTCATCGACTCGCTGCCGCTGTCGGTCGGCGCCATCGACACGAACGATCGCCTCTACTACATCAATAGCGCGGGACAGCGCTACCTTGGCCGGACACTTGCGGACCTGACGGTCGGAACCGCCGAGGATCACCGCGCGCTCGTTTACGCGCCGGAGGATCTCGAGGCAGTACGGTCGATTGTCGGCTCGGCTCGCGGCACGGGGACGGCGTGCGAGTTCGAAGCCCGCCTCCGACGGCATGACGGCGAGTATCGCTGGCAGCTTATCCGCTACGAACCCCTTCTCGACGAGCAGGGACGTGTTGTCCGCTGGTATGTCATCGGTGTGGACATCGACGAACGTAAGCGCGCCGAAGAGCGAGTGCGAACGGAGAACGTGGTCTTGCGCGAGGCGATCGACCAGACGACGACGTTCGAGGAGATCGTCGGTGCTTCGCCGCGCCTGCGCGACATTCTGGCGAACGTCGTCAAGGTGGCGCCAACAGATTCTACGGTCCTGATTCTAGGCGAAACGGGCACAGGCAAAGAACTCGTTGCGCGCGCGATCCACAAACGCTCACGGCGGTCATCGCAACCCTTCATCAGCGTGAACTGCGCCGCCATCCCGCCGGCGCTCATCGCATCGGAGCTCTTCGGGCACGAGAAAGGTGCCTTCACCGGAGCGGTGCAGCGCCGAGCTGGCCGTTTCGAGCTTGCTGAAGGTGGCACGATTTTCCTCGACGAAATCGGCGAGCTGCCGCTCGAGACGCAGGTGTCCCTGCTCCGCGTGATCCAGGAACGCGAGTTCGAACGGCTCGGCGGCAACCGTCCACTTCGCGTGAATGTGCGGATCATCGCGGCCACACATCGGGACCTGCTCAAAGCGACCAACACCGGGGCGTTCCGATCCGATCTGTTCTACCGGCTGAACGTCTTCCCGATCTCGATTCCCCCGCTGCGCGAGCGCGCAGAGGACATTCCAATGCTGGTGCAGAGTTTCGTCAGCCGCTTCGCCCGGAACGTGGGGAAGCGGTTCGCGAGCATCAGTGCGAAAACCCTCGAGTTGCTCCAGACGTACGAGTGGCCGGGCAACATCCGTGAACTGCAAAACGTCCTCGAGCGTGCGGTGATCGTCGCCGAGACCGACATCTTGTCCGTCGACGAGACCTGGCTCCGGCGTGAACCGAAGCTGGAGGACGCCCGGATGCTCGGATTGCCGGATCAACTGACGGAGCAGGAGCGAGGTTTGATCGAAGCAGCGCTTATGGAGACCAGGGGCCGCGTTGCCGGACCGTCGGGCGCCGCGGCCAAGCTGAGGATGGCGCCGACCACGCTCGATTCCAGAATCAAAGCTCTTGGCATCGACAAGAACGCATTCAAGACCAACTACTGATCGCCTCACGAGATCTCGTAACAAAATCCGAAGAACGGTGCCATCGCTGGCGGTGGTCCGTTCGTTCTCATGCAGTTGGCGGTGGTAATCGATTTGCACTACGACATGCGGACGCCGTGCAGCAGTCCGGGGGATAAAAACCGTGAAAGCAGCAGTCGGAAGTGCAAAGACCGTGGAACTCGAGCTCCATGACATTCAGGGAACTGTCCTGAATAACCGTCCGATGCCCTACTTCGGTGCCTACGTGGTGTTCCGCATCAATGAGGCCGAGGCGGCTCGGACGATGTTGCGGCGACTCATTCCACGCATCACGTCCGCGGCCGACTGGGCAGAACCAAAGGAACATGCCTGGATCAATGTGGCATTTACTTGGGAAGGCCTGCGCCGACTCGGCCTCAGCCAGGAAATACTCGAAGGATTTCCAGTCGAGTTCCGTCAAGGCATGGCGGCGCGGAGCGCGTTTCTCGGTGACATCGGACGAAGCGATCCAGTAGCGTGGGATTTTCCTCATGGCAACAGCGGTTTCCATGTCGGTCTCCTGGTCATGGCAAGTACGTCGGAGGGCAGAGATGCCAAGCTGGCGATTGGTCGCCAAGCCCTCGAAGGGTTGAAGGGAATTGAACTCGCGGCACGCCTCGACGTCGGGGTTCCGCCAACGCTGCGTGAGCACTTCGGCTTCGCCGATGGCATCAGCCGTCCGTTCATCGAGGGTCAGGGCGGCGAGCCACTTCCAGGCCAGTTGTTGACGAAGGCCGGTGAGTTCATCCTGGGATACGAGAACGAGCTTGGTCAGTTGGCGACCGGCTCGGGCCCGGAGGCGTTGTGGCGTAATGGCACCTACGTCGCGGTCCGCAAGATCTATCAAGACGTCGCCGCGTTTCGGAAATTCCTACGACAGTCCGCAACGGACAACGCGGGTCAAGAAAAGGTTGCGGCAAAGATGATGGGCCGCTGGCGGAGTGGGTGTCCCCTTGCGCTCTCGCCAGACGTCGACAATCCTGCGATCGTCGCCGATCCGCAGCGCAACAACGACTTTGCATACTTCGATGACGACCGGAACGGCCAGAAGACACCGGTCGGCTGTCACATCCGGCGCGTCAATCCACGTGATGGACTTCAAGACACGATGGCTGAAGCGCGGTTGCACCGGCTGCTGAGACGTGGCGCGGCCTACGGACCCATGCTGGCCGAGGACGCGACAGAGGATGATGGGCAGGATCGCGGGATCGTCCTGGCTCTCATCAACGCAAATCCAGGACGGCAGTTCGAATTCGTCCAGTCTCAGTGGGTGAACGACGGTGACTTCGTATCCCAAGGAATGCGGGCCGACCCGATTATTGGCCGACGAGATCGCGCTGATGACTTTGTCTATCCGGCGAAGCCCGTCCGCCGGCATCTCACGGGCTTGCCCGATTTCACCGCGACGCGTGGTGGTGAGCACGTCTTTCTGCCGGGACTTGGCGGCCTGCGATGGCTGGCTGAGTCACAGCTCGCATGACGAGTACCGCGGTGTCTGAACACTGATTCGTTGCTCGAGCCGTAATGGAGCGGGAACGAAATCACAAATTTGAGAAAACTTACAACTTGGCTGAATCAATCAGCCTACTTCATCAAAGGAGACGGTAAATGGCTACACAGAAAGCAGCAATCGCACGACCCGGGACGCGAAAGGGAGTGTGGAACGAGTTCACGGTGATCATGCCGCTCAAGCCGGGCGGCGCAGAACGCATGCGCGCGCGCTTCGGTGGATTCGACGAAGAGCGTACCAGGCAAACGGACCGCATCGGCACGGTACACGATTTGCGCTTCGTAATCTTCGACAATGACACCAGGTGCATTTTCGCTTCGACCTTCGACGGTGACTGGGAGAC
>DASTGW010000131.1:0-5998 GCA_035718705.1 Terriglobales bacterium
GCGGCAGCGGCGGTTGCCGATTGCTCGGCGATGCCCATGCTGAGCCAGCGATTCTTGCGCTCAGGATGCTTGGTGTAAAAGTCGCTGATGGTGATCGAGCCGGAGATGTCGAGACCGAGGCATACGATGCGCTGATCGTCACCGTTTTCGGCGAGGGACTGTCCGAAACCCATGCGCGTGGGCTTCATTGCAACCTTCATCGTGGTGTCTTTGTTCCACCAGTAGTCGCGTGAGAACTTCGGCATCTTGGCATCGAGTTTCTTTTCGACTTCCGCCTGGTAGGCCTTGGCGTGCGCAAACAATTCGTCGACGGGAACCTTGCCGACAAGGTTGAGTTCGGCGAGGCCCTTGTTCAGTTCCTCGACCGACGGCGCCTTGCCATGCCAGCCGGCAACGTCTTCCATGAAGCTGACGCCCTTTCCCTTCACGGTGTTGGCGAGAATGACGGTGGGACGGCCGTTCAGCGATGTCTTGGCGGTCTCGAGGGCTTCGACCACCTGATGCATATCGTGACCATCAATGCGGATCACGTTCCAGCCGAAAGCCTTGTACTTGTCTTCGAGAGGCTCCACGTTCATGACGTCGTGCACGGCGCCATCGATTTGAAGACGATTGCAGTCGACGATCCCGACGAGGTTGTCGAGGTTGTAGTGGGAGGCTTCCATCACCGCTTCCCAGATACTGCCTTCCTGCTGCTCGCCGTCTCCCATGATGGCGAAAGTGGTGAAGTTCTTCTTGTTGAGCTTTCCGGCGATCGCGATACCGACGGCGACACTCAGTCCTTGACCGAGCGATCCGCTGGAAATTTCAGCACCGGGGATCTTGAGCCAATGTGGATGTCCCTGGAAAGGAGAGGAGAGTTTGCGGAGAAGCGCGACGTCTTTCTTTTCTACGGCGCCGGCGAACGCGAGTCCAAGATAAAGGCTTGGGGCTTTGTGGCCGGTGGACCAGATAATGCGATCGCGGTCATCCCAGAGCGGCTCTTTGGGGTCGAGGTCGGCAACGCGCAGGTAGAGCGCGGCGGTGATGTCCATTATGGAAAGCGTTCCACCGGCATGGCCGGATCCGGCGGCGCATAAAACGGCCAGATCGTAGCCGCGCATCAGGTTCGCCTGTTCAGCCAATTCTTGTACCGAGTATTGCCGGATCACCTGTCCGGTCCTCGAGTCTTTGAGCGCCATTGCGATCTCCTCGCGAAAAGCCAGTCTGGGGTGAGTAACCGCTTTGTTTATCACGCAGATGGGCGGGCGTCGGGTGCAGGCGTCACAAGTCGTTGTGACGCATCGGAAACTACTGAATCGGCAGGGCTACGGGGCAGGCTTTTGGAGGCGGTAGAGGGTCTCTCCGGCGTGGTCGATGACGACGGTGCCTTCGGATTCGCGTCCGCGCCAGTCGTCAATATCAATGCTGGCAGGATCACGATATCCGAGGTTGATGCGTCGGCAACGCTCTTCGGGGATGCTGGTGGCGAGCGTCACCTGGATGCGCGGGGTCTCGATTCCAGGCGCAGGGTCGTAGGTGCCGAGACCTTTGACGTGGGTGGAATGCGCGAGCACGCCTCCGGGATAGTGCTTGAATCGGTCCCACTGTGCCGTGAAGTAGTCGCGGCAGTGGTAGCCGATTTCGTCGATCAGCTTGCCGTGCGTGTAGCTGACCTCGGTGATACGTGGCGCATAGAGGATGACTTCGCCGCCATCAGCGATCGCGGGCTCGAGTTTGTACATGCCCTTTGCGCCGGTCCAAAGATCGTCGTAAAGCTCGGGGAGAACTGAGAGAACGCGACGGAATGGCTTCTCAACCCAGATGATATGGCGCTTGGCCGACAATTCGGATGCGGCTTGCCAGGCTTCCTGTGGCGGGCCGAAGTAGAGGCCGGCAGTTCCGTCCTTGGTGACGACGAAAGCAAAGCAAGAGACAGGCGTGGGGATGAAACTGGCGGCGCGGTCAATGACGGCTCGGACTGGCGTGTAGCCGGCACCGATGACGTCGTAATTCGTAATGGTGGCGCCCAGCCAATGTGTGAAGTTGATGATTTCAGCGCCGCCGATCCCAGGGAAGAAGTACTTGTTGCCGCCGGAAAAACCGACGACTTCGTGTGGAAAAACCGGCCCGCAAATGAGGATGTGGTCGTACTCCAGAACCAGTTTGTTGAGCGAGACTACTACGTCGCGTGACATGAGACCGTTGCTGATGCGCGAGATCTCAGAAGCCGGAATTCTGCCGAGTTGGGCAAAGGTCGCCGGGTCTTCCCAGCGATGGTTGAAGACATTGGTCTCTCCGATTTTGCCGTTCTCGACTTTTTCGCCGACTAATTTCGAGAGCTGGGCGTCTGTCATCCGCGGATGCGTGCCGAGGGCAACCAGAAAATCGAGAGCTTTTACCTGGGGTGTGAGCAGTTCGCGGAGCAGACTGAACATCAGCGGCATCGGCATGGTGCGCGTGCCGTCGGGAATCAGCACGAGGACGCGTTTGTTGTGGAGCGAGATGGAATCGAGCGCTTCGCGTACGATCGTTCGGACCGAACTGGTGTCGAGATAACCGGTCTCGAGTCCTTCGCCGATGATGTTTGCGGTGTTCACACGAGCCCTCAAGTTTAGACGCCGCCGAACGCCCCGAAACCGCCGTCGATGGGAATGACCGCGCCGGTTACGAATGATGCGGCCGGTGACATCAGCCAGAGTACTGCTCCAAGAAGGTCTTTCGGGTCGCCGAAACGTCCCATCGGGGTATGAGAAATGATCTGCTTGCCACGGGGGGTGAGCTCGCCAGTTTCTGAGTCGATAAGCAAGGGGCGATTTTGCTTTCCAAGGAAAAAGCCGGGGGCGATAGCGTTCACACGGATATTCGGCGAGTATTCCTGAGCGAGATGGACGGCCAACCACTGGGTGAAGTTCGTGATGGCAGCTTTGGCGGCCGAATAGGCTGAGACCCGTGTGAGCGGACGTGATGCAGCCATGGATGTGACGTTCAGGATTGCGCCGCTTCCCTGCTCGGCCATGATGCGCCCGAAAACCTGGCAAGGCGTGATGGTCCCCGCGACATTCAGGTTGAAGATCCATTGCAGCGCTTCGGGTGGAAGATCGAAGAACTTCTGCTGATCGTTGGTGGTGGCTTTGGCATTGTTGCCGCCGGCAGCGTTGATGAGGCCGTCGACGCGACCGAAGCGCTCTTTGATCCTCGTCGCAGATGAGCGGACCGCTTCGGGGTCGAGTACGTCGCAACCAAAGATCTCAGACTTACCGCCACCCTTCCCGATGCTCTGGCACAGCTTTTCGCCGGCCTCGACGTTGCGCCCGATGATGGCAATCTGCGCCCCCAGCGCCGCTAGTGCGGACGCCATTTCACCGCCCAGTACTCCGGTACCGCCCGTGACGACGAATGTCTGCCCTGTAAAGTCGTAATTCTTGTTCCACTCAGCAAGGCTGATTTTCGTGGGCGGCTGGGTTGAGGTGACCATGAGACCCTCCTGAGGCCCTAAACCAATTGACAGGAACGACAAAATAAGAAAGTATTCGAAAGTTAACGAAATGTCCAGAACCGAGACTCAGAATCAGACCGGTGTTTCTCCTCTCCTGCGAATCCAGAAGTATTCCTTCGGTGTGGGGGATCGTTTCGCGCATCAGGGGCAAGCCCAGTTGAAGGCCTGCATGCTTGCAGCGGAAGACGGGATCCAGGTGGTGCCGGTTTGGAATAAGTCGAACCGTGAGCATGGAATTGTAGGCTCCGAGCCAGGTTCTGTTCGAGCAGCGGCTGAAAGTGCTGTACGGGAGCTGAATTGGCGTCACCCGTTTCATGTCGATGCCGACCACATCAACCTCAGCAACGTGGATAGATTCGTGGAGGCCAGCGATTTCTTCACCATCGATGTGGCGGATTCGATCGGCAAGCCTTCCGATAAGAGCGAAATCGATGCGTTCGCAAATAATCACGCGGAGTTGCTAAAGACGGTCGAACTTTCTTCGGGCGAAAGCATCCGCCTCAATGACGAAACCTTGCGACGGATTGGCGCGAAGTATCTTGCCGCCACACAAGAAGCGGGCCGAATCTATTGTCATATTGAAAACAGGAAGGGAGCCGGGACCTTCATCACGGAAGTTTCCATGGATGAGACCGATTCCCCGCAGACTCCGGAAGAACTGCTGGTCATCCTGGCAGCATTGGCGGACCAACAAATTCCATTGCAGACGATCGCGCCGAAGTTCACGGGGCGCTTCAACAAAGGCGTGGATTATGTGGGTGATGTCGCGCAGTTCGAGCGTGAGTTTCGAAGTGATCTGGCGGTAATCGACCTGGCAATCCGGCAGTATCGTTTCCCTGCTGAGCTGAAGTTGAGCGTCCACTCGGGAAGTGACAAATTCGCGATCTATCCCGCAATCAAGCATGCTCTTCAGGACACCGGTTCTGGTGTCCACGTAAAGACTGCCGGCACAACCTGGCTTGAGGAAGTGATTGGGATGGCGGAATCGGGAGGCGGTGGACTCAAAATGGCGATGGAGATTTATGCCTCAGCTCTCGACCACCGCGAAGTGCTGTGTGCACCATACGCTGCCGTCATCGATATCGACGTTTTCAAGCTGCCGACTTCGGCCGAGGTGAATGGGTGGTCATCTGAACAGTATGTAGCAGCCCTGCGCCACGACCAGGGCTGCCGCGATTACAACCCGAGTTTCCGGCAGCTGCTGCATGTGGGTTACAAGATTGCCGCGAACATGCGAGGACGATACCTGGATATGCTCGAGGAGTGCCGCGATGCAATCGCGCGAAACGTGACAGAAAACCTGTACGAACGGCACCTCCGGCGCATTTTCCCGCCCATTCGTAACTAAAGAGACTGAAACGTCACTTTTCATGCGTCAAGCGAAAGATATAATGCGAAGCAGTTCAGCAATATAGAAACAAGATCGAACTTTCGATTGCTTGTGATCTGAGACTCGAAATGCGGAAAAAGAACGACGATACCCGGCTGCTGGCCGAACAAAGACGACGGAAGATTCTCGAACTGCTCGAGCACAAAGGGCAAATTACAGTCGGCGACATCGTGGAGAGATTCTCTATCTCGGCGGTGACCGCACGAGGTGATCTCGACGCGCTGGCCTCAAGCGGTGCTGCGGTGCGTTCGCACGGTGGAGCTGTGCGGCAGATGGAAGCGAACCGCGACTACCCGTTGCGACTCAAGGCGGCTCTGCATCGTTCGGAGAAGATCAAGATCGGGCGTGCGGCGGCGGACCTGGTGCAACCGGGAGAAGTCATCATTCTGGATTCAGGAACTACCACGGCCGAGATTGCGCGTCATCTCAAAGGCAAAAGTCTGCAATCGTTGACGGTAATTACGAATGCGCTGAACATCGTATCCGAGTTGGTCGATGCACCCGGAATTTCGGTGATCGGACTTGGCGGATTGCTTAGGCCGGTATCACTGTCATTTGTGGGACCTCAGGCAGAAGCGATGTTGCGGGACCTGCACGCAGACCGCCTGTTCCTTGCGGTGGATGGCTTTGATTTTGAGAACGGACCTTCAACGCCGGATGTCCTTGAGGCACAGTTGAACGCCGTGATGATGAGCGTCGCGAAAGAGACGAACGTGGTGGCCGACTACAGCAAGCTGGGACGCCGCAGCGTCACTCGCATTGGGTCGGTAGAAAAGGTGCACCGGCTGATCACAGACACGAATGCACCCGACGAGTTCACACGTGCGTTAAAGAGCCGCGGAGTAGAAGTGATCCGAGCCTAGCTCTTTAATGGACTAAGCTTCAGCAAGCGTGCGGCGTTGTTGTAGTACACCTTCCGCAAAATCTGGTCGGGCAAGCCGATGCCGTAAATCCTCCAGCGGCCCTGCGGGGGTACTTCCGCCGGGGCATAATCAAAATACTCGTCTTCTGTCTCCAGGAACCGCCAGTAAATCTCGTACAGCTTGTTGCCGAACAGTTGCTGCGGAAAGGCGTCACCGTGTGGAGTCGCGTCAGTCCCGAACAGGATGCGGTCCTGATATTTGTCGAAA
>DASTGW010000132.1:0-2119 GCA_035718705.1 Terriglobales bacterium
TCTTGCTTCCGAAGAACGTCACAGCCGTTATTGCAACGATCGCGATGAACGCGACGAGAATCCCATACTCTGCAAGGGCGGCCCCGTCTTCGTCCGCTACGAAGTTTGTTAGAGTCCTGCCTATCCGTACCATGCGTCCTCCGTGATTGTTGAACAGACTCGATACGACAGGTTGCTACCCTAAGAGACACAACGTGAAAGTGCAAGCGGAAAAAGCTCACACTTGGGTTAACGCAATCGTTACAAAGGGTTTGCGCGCTTTTGGACCACTCTCGCACACCTGATTTTCATTGGCGCTGATCCCCGCGCGTCGCAAGATTGTGCGCGTGCAAAGAAACAACGCTCCGAGCGCCGCGGATCTGATCTTCATGGTCGTGGCGCCTCTGACTGCCATACGTGGAACGGTCAAACTCACGCAGAGCGATGGCGATCTGGCAGCTCATATCCGAATGGGCGAGACCATCCTCCGTACGGGCCACATACCTGCCCACAGCCTCGTCTCCTTTACCGCCCCCACAGACCCGATGGTCGCGCATGCCTGGCTGAGCGAGATCATTTTTGCACTCCTCTTTCGCGCGGGCGGACTTCCGCTCCTCTCGATTGTAACCGGGATCATCGTAGGCGCGACGCACGGAGCGATGGCGCTGTTCCTTCGGAAGCGCGGCGCCGACCCCCGATGGGCGTTCCTCGCCGCGCTTTTGAGTCTCTCACTCGCCTCCACTCACTGGCTCACGCGCCCGCACATGTTTTCGATCGTCGGCGCTGCATTGACATTGTTCTTTCTCGAGTCGGACGACCGGAAGCGCGTGTTCTACTTTCTGCCGCTTTATGTAGTCTGGGCCAACCTCCACGGTGGATGGCTCTTCGGCCTGGTGGTGATCGGCGCATTCATCGTCGGAGATCTTTGCGAGGCATGGCTTTCCGCGGGCGAGCGTGAGATGTGGCTCGGCAAAGCAAAGGACAACTCGATTGCACTCCTGGTCGCATCGCTTGCAACTCTTGTCAATCCGTTCGGTCTCGGGTTGCACAAAGAGGTTTTGAATGCAGTCACAAGTACCTCCCTCGCAACGAACATTGCTGAGTATCTCGCACCGAACTTTCAGGATGCCGGCCAGTGGCCATTTCTGCTTGCGATCCTCACGACCGTTGCGCTGTTCGCGTTCGGCACGCGGCGCATTCAGATACCATGGCTCCTGGTCATCTTGGTCAGCATGTTCTTCAGTCTCAGGTCATTCCGGAACATCGCATTGTTCGGCGTTACCGGATGGCCTCTGATCGCGCTCCACGCTGCGCGATCACTCCCGTCCTGGAGAAAACCGTTTCCGCTCTTCAAGGAATTCGCCCGTCTCGATCCCGGGTCGCGAATTGGCATCCTCGCAATTCCCGTCGCCATCATCATGCTTGCGGTGGGCCTGAACCGCGGGAATATCGGCGGGCTCTCCATAATCCCGGACCACTTTAGCCCCAAGGCGTTTCCAACTGCCGCGGTCGAAAAGGCGCGCGAAGCGTCCCTTCAGGGAAGAGTCTTCGACGCATGGGGCTGGGGGGGCTATATAATGTATGCGTGGCCGGAGGCCCGGCTTCACGTCGATCCACTGAAATTCAACGCCGAAACGATCAAGTCCTACACGATCATAGAGGACATGCGCCCGGGTTGGCAGAAGGAGATCGACCGCTGGCAGATAAGGACAATCATCATCAACTCCAAGTCGCCGATGGCAAAGGGCCTCGCCATGGAGCCGAAGTGGAAGGTGTGGTACCAAGACAGCACGGCTGTCGTTTTCCGGCCGTCCACCGATCCAGTACTCTGACATGCAATGCCGCCAACCCCATATCCAGTACAGAATCCGCTCAGCCGGTTCAACCGGCTTTATGCACAGGCACAACAGGTAGACAGGTCCATTCTCCCCGAGCCAAACGCGATGTCGCTTGCCACTGTCGGCATGAGCGGCAGTCCCTCAGTGCGAATAGTGCTGATGAAGGACGTGGACGAAAGAGGCTTCGTCTTCTACACCAATCTCGAAGGTCGCAAGGGACGAGAGCTGAGAACGCATCCTGTCGCAGCGATCTGCTTTTACTGGCCAACGCTCGAAGTTCAGGTGCGCGCGGAAGGTCCGGT
>DASTGW010000133.1:0-4173 GCA_035718705.1 Terriglobales bacterium
AAAAAGGTCACGCCGTCGATGATGAAAGAAGTCCCCGTCGCGTACGTAGTCTTTGACGTCCTCTACGCTTCCGGCGAACTCTGCATCGACCGTCCTTTGCATGAGCGTGGGGAATTGCTAGACGCAATCTTTGCCAAGGCAGTTCAGTTTCCCGGTGGCCGGGCCAAAAGTCGCACCCGCGGCCCACAGGGACAACTCGCCTTTGAACCCGTCGTGGAAGTCGCTCCCTCAGCGCAGGTGATTCGCGCTCCGATCGCAACTTCCGACTCCGCCGACAGCCTCGCACAGATCTTCGAGCAGGCGCTCGAGCGTGGCAACGAAGGACTGATGATCAAGGATGTCAACTCGCCTTACTCACCGGGCCGCCGCGGAAAATCGTGGCTCAAGTTGAAGCGCGAACTCGCCACGCTCGATGTCGTAGTTACGGCCGTCGAGTTCGGACACGGCAAGCGCGCCAGCGTGCTCAGTGACTATACTTTCGCCATTCGAGCGTCCGACACGGACGATTCGCTGCTTAATGTTGGCAAAGCCTACAGCGGACTCACCGACGTCGAAATCGCCGAAATGACACAGTGGTTTTTGAATCACACGCTGGAAGATGAGGGTTGGCGACGAACTGTGGAACCGAAGATCGTGCTCGAAGTGGCATTTAACGCCGTGATGGTTTCGGATCGCCACAGCAGTGGATACGCCTTGCGCTTTCCGCGTATCCTGCGGCTGCGCCCGGACAAAACTCCCGAGCAGATCGACACACTGGCTCGCGTGCGAGAGATTTACGATCACCAGAAGAAGAACTATCCGAAGGTCGGCTAGGCGCTCCACAAATACATCGCCGCGTAAGCCCGCCAAGGCCGCCAACTTTCCGCTCGCGCTTCCAACTCCTTTGCTGTTTTGAGTCCCAAGGCTCGCAACAATCCCAGGTCGGCCGACGGAAATGCATCCGGATCCTTCAAGGCCCTCATCGCGATGTATCCAGCAGTCCATGCGCCGATTCCCGGAACCTTACTTAGCTGTGCTCGTAGCGTATCGGCGTCCACGTCCCCATCGAAGCGAACGGTTCCGTCATGGACCGCGAGCGTGAATCGGCGAATGGTTTCGGCTCGCGCTGTCGGAAGTCCTATGCTCGCGATGTCAGCTTTGATCAGACTCTTGGGCGTTGGAAAGAGGAAGTTGAGGCTGGAGCGCCCAGAGATCGCCTTCCCGAACTTCTCGACCAGTCGTCCCGACAGCGTAGTCGCCCCTTTCACAGTTACCTGTTGCCCGAGAATTGCACGGACGCCCAACTCGAATCCGTCCCAACACCCGGGAACGCGAATGCCCGGACGCTTCGCCGTTAATTCGGCAAGCACATCGTCATTCCGGAGATTGTTGGCCACGGTTTGCCAGTCAGCGTTCAAGTCGAACATGCCACGCACTCGCTCCACGATGCCAAAAAGCGCCCGCGGATCGTCCACGTGAACGCGCAGACGCAAAGCTTCTGTGGCCTCGTCATGCGAAACCTCCAACGTACCGCTGCTGTCGGCAGTTGCAATCGTTCGTCGATAGACTCCCTCCTGCACTACCTCAACTCCCGGGATCGCTCTTGGCGCCAGGAAAGACATCATCGCCTGCCAGTCGAATGGCGGGCGATACTGCAACCGGAAGTGATATTCATTCTCTGGCCGAACACTCGCTTCCCGCGACAATCGCCTGATCTGTGAAGGCGTCCGCTTGTAGATCGTCCGAATCTGCGCATTGAAACGGCGCACGCAGCCGAAGCCGGACGCTATCGCGATTTCGTTCATCGGCAGCGCGGTTTCATCAATCAATTTCTTGGCGAAGTGAAGACGCGTCGTATGTGCCACCGCGATCGGCGTAGCGCCCAGATGCGCCAGGAACAATCGACGCAGGTGTCGCGATCCAATCCCCAGCTTTGCCGCGAGGGCTTCCACGCCCCCATCTTCCAAGCCGTGCTCTGCAATCAGGCGTAACGCTCGCGTTACGGTGCTTGGTGTTCCGGCCCAGGCTGGCGTGCCTGGCGAGCACTCCGGACGGCACCGGAGGCACGGACGAAATCCCGCCTCCGCGGCTGCCGCTGCCGTCGGGTAATAGCGCACATTTTTCTCTTTCGCCGTACGCGCCGGGCAAATCGGCCGGCAGTACACCTTGCTGGTGATCACGCCGATATAGAACTTGCCATCGAATCGGGCGTCGCGCGAAAGCCTCGCCCGGGAACAGATTTGCGTACTAAGCGTCATAAGCAGTGCCGATCATACGTCTCACTTCAAACTGAAGCTAGACGTTTTCGGACATTCATTTTAGTCCCAGGAGTGCCAGGTCCGAAACCGTCCATCGCAGGCCGATCGCATGCGTTAATTTCACAGTATGTATCGACTCGTCCTTATTCTTCTGCTCCTCGGCACTGCCCTCGGCCAAACGCCCCCTAGTCCACAATGTTCGGCTCCTGAATACCACCAGTTTGATTTCTGGATTGGCGACTGGGACGCTTACGACGCCGACTCTCCCAAAGAAGTCGCAGCCCACGTTCGCGTCGAGCCCATCCTTAACGGCTGCTCGCTGCACGAGATCTACGATGGCGCCAACGGACTGCATGGGGAGAGCTTCAGCATCTATGACGAGTCGCGCAAACTCTGGCACCAGACCTGGGTCACGAGCCGCGGCCAATTGCTCATTGTGGAAGGAGCCCTCACGGACGGAGCAATGAAGCTAAGTGGCACTGATAACGCGCGCCACGCCAATGTTTTCGCGACATGGAAGCCGGAAAACGGCACCGTTCGCGAAACCGCGTACTTCACTGACGAGAACGGCAAGACAAAGCGCCCCTGGTTCGACATGATCTTCCGTCCGCATTCATCGGCCGTTAGTTCGAAATCAGATGACGCGAAGACCGTCACTGCTTTAGACACCGAGTACCATGCTGCTGTGGCAAAGAACGACTTCGCCACCATGGATCGCCTTCTCGCCGACAACTTCATCCTCATCAGCAGCAAAGGCAAGACCTACACGAAACAGGACCTGCTCGACGAAGCTCGCAGCGGCCGAATTCAATACGACCGTCAGGACGACAGCGAACAAACGGTTCGCGTCTTCGGCGACACCGCCGTGATCACCGCCAAACTCTTTGCCAAAGGTGTGGAAGACGGCAAGCCATTCGAGTACACGGTTTGGTTCAGCGACACCTACTCCCGCACCGCCACAGGATGGAAGTACGTCTTTGGGCAAGCCGCCGGGCGACTCTGAAGTCGGAAATCACGCACGGTTCCTGTATCATCCTCCCGCATGACGGCCTCGCCCGCGCTCTCACGCTCCGACCGCTTTCACGCCGTCACCGCCAGTTTCCTCGGCTGGACGCTCGACGCCTTCGACTTTTTCGTCGTCGTCTTTCTGATCGACACGCTGGCCGCGCAATTTCATGTCTCAAAGCCCCTGATCGTCGCAACAATCACCGCAACGCTGGCCACCCGTCCCCTCGGCGCGCTGCTCTTCGGCATCCTGGCGGATCGCTACGGTCGACGCATTCCGCTGATGGTCGACGTCATCTTTTTCTCCGTCGTCGAGCTCCTCTGCGGATTCGCTCCCAACTACACAACGTTCCTGGTTCTGCGCACTCTCTACGGCATTGGCATGGGCGGCGAGTGGGGCGTAGGCGCGTCACTCGCCATGGAATCCGCTCCATCCAAATGGCGCGGCGTACTCTCGGGATTCCTGCAGAGTGGATATTCCTTCGGTTATCTGCTCGCCGCGGTTGCTGCCCGCTTCGTAATGCCGACTCTCGGTTGGCGCTGGATGTTCTGGATCGGCGGTCTTCCCGCACTGCTCGCGCTTTACATCCGGACCAAGGTTCCGGAATCGGAAGCTTGGCATGAACACAAACTGCCGACGGTTGGCGCCATCCTGAAATCGACAGCCCACTACTGGAAGCGCTTCCTTTTTCTGATCGTGCTGATGACGCTGATGATGTTCCTCTCGCACGGCACGCAAGACTTGTACCCGGACTTCCTCAAATCTGAGCATCACATTTCGCCGGCGCACGTCTCTTACATTGCCATGCTTTATAACGTCGGCGCTATCGCGGGGGCGATTCTCTTCGGCCAGCTTTCCGAGTACGCTGGACGCCGCAAGGCAATGATCGCTGCCCTGGCGCTCGCGTTAATCGTCATTCCGTTCTGGGCA
>DASTGW010000134.1:0-2609 GCA_035718705.1 Terriglobales bacterium
CACCACTCATATACGTCATTGACTGGAGCAATTGCCAAACTGGATGTGACATCGGACCGTGTGGATTCCGATATCATCACATATTTTGAACAGGACGGAAGAACTCTTCAGAGGCGGGTGCCGGGCCGCAAAGACGGAAAGTTTTGCGGTCTGATTTATCTCTATAGCTCCCGCACCGGCGAACTCTTGGCCATCATTCACGACGGCTATCTTCAGAAGTTCCGCGTGGCCGGTACGGGAGCGGTCGGAGCAAAATATCTGGCGCGAAAAAATTCGCGGGTTATGGCGCTTATCGGAACAGGTTGGCAGGCCCAGGGCGCTGTCCATTGTTTCTCTGCGCTCGGCCTCTTGAAAAAGATTAAAGTGTATAGCCCAACTGCCGGCAAGAAAGAGGCGTTTGCAAACGAGATGTCTAGGGAAGCCGGAATAGAAATTCTCCCGGTGCCTTCTGCCCGTGAGGCCGTTCAAGGCGCGGATATCGTCTATATGGCGACGAACTCCAAGGATCCGGTGGTGATGGCTGAATGGTTGGAGCCCGGTCAGTTTATCAGCAACGTTTCAGATGTCGAGCTGGAGCTCGCCGGCTGGGAGCGCTGTGACGTCCTGACGATGAACCGCCACGGCAGGCGTTGGATGAGATATGCGATAGGTGGTGCCGAAGCGATCCCAGAACATTCCAAGGATCAATATACGCGACCCACGCGTATCGACTGGGATAGACTAATATTGTTGGGCGATGTAATAGCGGGAAAACATCCAGGACGCACTTCCGATCGCCAGATCACAGGACTTGTCTTGAGGGGAGATGGTGTGCAGTTTACCGCTGTTGGCCATCTTATTTATCATCGCTGCAAGGAAATGGGGTTAGGAACGGAAATCCCAACAGAGCTTTTCCTTCAAGATGAGAAATACATCCCTTGATCGAAATCAATCACACTCCTCTGAATATCATTGCGATGGCGGGTTTCTACCTTTTCCGCCACATGCGGCGCGCTTTACTTAGCGCGGCGCGTATTGGACTGAATTAATCGTCGGGGTTATATTTTTTGGCCGTGTAAGTAACCGTCGCAGCTCTGGGCCCCTCACTCAACTTTTTGACCATAGCCCCGGCTTCTTCGGTCGTAGCGAACTCGACGATCTTGCCGTTTTCCATGAGCCAAGTCAGGCCTGAACCGAGTTCGCGAGCCGGCTGTCGATCGCACAAAATTCTGTACATATGAAACCTCCTAATCGAACGTCACTACGGAATCGGATTGGGTTTGAGAGATTTGCGGGAACATGAACAATAGGGCTTTTGAGCTAGGTAAGCAAGGGCAGGAAACTTTAAACCGGCTTCCCAAACTATTTAAGCTCAAGCTTAGTCGCGCGCCGATCGGGCAGCCGAAGCATCGTCATGCAGCGTAAGGCCTGCTGCGCAGGTCTCGTCGGGCACTCGGAGTTCGTTCGCAAACTGAACACTGGATTTCTTGATAGCTCGTTGCGGTGTGTTATTCCACATTGAACCAAATTTCCGCGGAGACAGGTTGGATGATGTCGAAACTCAAACTCACCCTCGCGTGCTGGGACTATGATCGCACCCGGCCGCTCATCGATGGTCGTGTCCAGGCCGAAGACATCGATTTGGAGATCAAGGTCATGCGTCCGCGCCAGACCTTTCCCCGAATGCTGGAGGACAAAGAGTTCGAGGTTTCCGAGCTATCGCTCGGCTCTTACGTGAGTCTGAAAGGCCGCGGCACTTGCCCCTTCGTTGCCGTGCCGGTCGCGCTGTCCAAGATATTTCGACACTCGTGCATTTACGTACAGACCGATGCCGGGATCGAGACGCCTCAGGACCTGCGGGGCAAAAGGGTGGGAACAACGCAGCTCGGCTCTACCGCCGTAATCTTCATGAACGGGATCCTGCAACACGAATACGGCGTGATGATGGAGGACATTCAGTGGTTCATCGGCGGATTGACAACCCCGACCCAGCGGCCATTGATCCCGTTGAAGCTGCCGGACAAAGTTAAAGTCGAGTTTCTGCCGCCGGTGCAAACCCTCGAGGGAATGCTGGAGAGCGGCGATCTCGATGCGTTGCTCGCGATCTATATCCCGTCGATTTTTCAGAAGGGCTCGCCCCGCATCGCACGCCTGTTTCCGAACTACTATGACGTCGAACAGGATTATTACCGCCGCACGGGCATCTTCCCGATCATGCATACGGTGGTGCTGCGCGACGATATTTATCGCGAGCATCCGTGGGCAGCCCGGAGCGTCTATCGAGCCTTCTGCGAAGCCCGGGATCTGGCGGTCAACGGACTCTACGACACCGACGCGCTCCGTCTTTCGCTTCCCTGGTTGATCCACCACGTCGAGGAGACCTGGCGGGTCTTAGGCAAGGATTTCTGGGCCTACGGGCTCGAGCCGAATCGGCCGGCGCTGCAGGCGATCGGCCAATATGTTTACGAACAGGGTTTTTCACCTCGAGTCGTCAGCCCTGACGAACTGTTCGCAGCGGACGTGGAGTGACCCGGCCGTGCTTGCCACGACGCTGCAGCGTAGAATAGGATAAGACTGTCTTAAGCGCAGTGTTCGCGACTCGAGGTAATCTATGAGGCAACGCGATGTTC
>DASTGW010000135.1:0-2752 GCA_035718705.1 Terriglobales bacterium
GAAAAAGATCGCGACTTGCGATACCAAAGCGCCGTAGAAGTGTGTTCAGAACTCAAGCGTATTCGTCGGGACACAACGTCGAACAGCGGCCCGGCTGTAACGGAAATTCTCGAGCCTGCACGGGTTCAGGCTGAGGTTAGCTCGGTACGATCGCTGGAAATTGCACATGTGCTGTTCATGGACGTAGTGGCCTACTCACCGCTACCCATGGACGAGCAGGAATCAGTGCTTCGCGATCTGCAGAAGACGGTGCGTAACACACAAGCATTTGCAGAAGCGCAATCGTCCGGGCAATTGATTGCATTACCTACCGGCGACGGAATGGCGCTGGTGTTCTTTGGGGATCCGGCTGCGCCAGCGCGATGCGCGGTGGAGATCAGCAAAGCGTTGCGGTCGACTGGCCAGCGCCTGCTGTTACGCATGGGAATCCACACCGGCCCTGTCTATCGAGTGGCGGATATCAACGCCAATCGAAATGTTGCGGGTGGTGGCATCAACATGGCCCAGCGTGTAATGGACTGCGGAGATGCAGGTCACATCCTGGTGTCAAAGGCAGTAGCGGACGTTCTCTGTCAGCTGACCGTTTGGCGGGATTCTCTGCATGACATTGGCGAAGCCGAAGTCAAACACGGTCTTAGGATCAATCTCTACAATCTCTACAACGCCGAGGTTGGCAATGCGCAACGACCGGAGTCATTGAATTCCGGGAAAGTTCGACGCACGTCGTGGCAGTCGGGACGGCGGCGTTGGTTGGCCCCCACGGTGGGCATTGGCGCGGTGCTGTGCCTGGTCGCAATGATACTGTTCTTGCGATCTCGTAGCAGCAGCGGGACCGCTGCGACCCCTCCTTTACGCTGGGAGCGACTAACGAATTTCGACGATGCCGCTGAAATCCCGGCGGTCTCCAGCGACGGGAAGCTGTTGGCATTTCTGCGAGGTTCCGGAAGTTTTGGAAGTTCCACCAACGTGGGCCAGGTTTGGTTGAAGTCTCTCCCCAATGGGGAACCAATTCAACTCACAACGTCTGCCTTTCGAAAACAGACGCTTGCATTTTCGCCTGATGGCACTGGCGTCTACTTCACGCAAGTCGAAGGCCCGTTTACCTGGAAAACATACGAACTTCCGTTGATGGGAGGCAAGGAGCCCAGGCTGTTCATGCCTAACGCCACCGGGCTGAGTTGGATTGCCGGCGATCGGGTTCTGTTCTCCTCGATCACCGCTGGCATACACATGAAGCTAGTGACTTCGAATGCCAGCCGAACGGAAGAGCGCGATGTCTACGTCCCCCCTGATCATACGTATGGAATGGTTCATCGCTCATCGCTCTCGCCAGATGGAAAATGGGTACTGCTGGTAGAGATGGACAATGAGTGGTGGAAGCGATGCAGGGTCGTGCCGTTCGACGGCTCGTCGCTGGGACGACAGGTCGGACCTGAGGGTTCCTGCACGTGGGCGCAATGGTCTCCAGACGGCAAGTGGATGTACTTCACTGTGGATACGCGGACAACGGGTTTCCATGTCTGGCGCCAGTCGTTTCCCGATGGCGAACCGCAGCAGCTGACGCCGTCCGGCGCAAGTGAAGAAGAAGGGCTGGCGATGATGCCGGATGGCAAGTCGTTCATCACCACGTCTGGCACGCAACAATCGGCCATCTGGCTGCATGACGACAAAGCTGGCGATACGCAAATCACCTCCGAGGGATACTCATTTCTGCCAAGCCTTTCGCCGGATGGGAAGAAGATCTATTACCTGCGGAGGACAACGGGATCGCACTCATACTTCAGCGGCGAGTTGTGGGTTTCTGATATCGAGACCAAAGCTGCAGAGAAGTTGTTTTCGGGTTTAGTGCTGACACACTTCTCGATATCGCCAGACGGGAAGAAAGTAGTGTTTGCAACCGAACAAGGACAGGTTCGATCGGGAATATGGGTGGCGTGGCTCGACCGTACGCAGGCGCCCCGGCAACTCACGTTTGGAGGAGAGATTCGAGCTTTCTTCGGCAAGCCTGGCGAGATTGTCTATCAAGGCCCGCAAGCATTACCGAAGCTGATGCGAATTAACGAAGACGGAAGTGGTCAGGCAGCAATTTCGGATCTGGAGATCATGCAACTGCAGAATGTCTCGCCAGATGGTCGCTGGGCTTTGGTCGGCATGACGCCACCGGGCAGCCACGGCGAGCGAAATGTGAAGATGGCGGCTGTACCGCTGGAGGGCGGTGATCCGGTAACGGTTTGTGATGAATGCAGCTTTGGATTCGGGTCCGTACGCACGTCGGCGCCGCTTCTCTCATGGAGCCCGGACGGAAAATGGGTGTACGTGCCGCTGCGGCCGTTTCCGTTTGGGTCAACCAAGACAGCATTGATACCTGTCAAACCTGGCGCCGTACCGCCGACGTTTACGGAAGGCTTTGGTAGTGAAGCGGACTTTGAACGAATTACCGGTGCGCGTTTAGTCAGTCAGGACAACGTTGCTCCGGGGCTAAGTCCGACCCGTTTCGCTAATACTCGCCGGTCGGCGAAGGCGAACCTCTTTCGCGTTTACCTGGAGCAATGACAGGGTGGGTAGCCGAAGCTCTCGTCCGATTAACACTTTAGCCAGTTGGATATGAATAGATCGAGGTGATGGGAAGTCTGTCTTACCCCAGCCTTCCGACCAGAAGGAGGGCTAAAGGATGAGGCCAACCGCCTAGAGAAAGTCCGAAAACCGGGCCACCCAAGGTTTCTACTTGGTCAGGTCCCCGGCCACCGGCCGA
>DASTGW010000136.1:0-3365 GCA_035718705.1 Terriglobales bacterium
ACTTTGAAGTAGGTGATGCGTCCGGAGAACGGGTCGCTCAGCGTCTTGAAGACATAGGCCGAGCAAGCTTCCGCATCGGTCACATGATGCACCGCCGGACCAGCACCATTGCCCGACTTCGCGTTGCCCTTTACCTCCGGATGCTCTGTCGCCGCTGGCAGAAATTCCACGATGAAATCCAGCACGCGATCCGCGCCGATATTGCCCAGTCCCGACGTGTACAGCACGGGATAAATGCGGTGTTGCATTATCGCCTCGCGAATTCCCGGTAGCAAATGGTCGTCAGGAATCGTGCCTTTCTCGAAGAACTCTTCCATCAGGGCGTCGTTGCCCTCGGCGATGGTCTCCACCAATTTTTCATGACCCGCTTTCGCCGCGGCTTCGAGGTGAACCGGGATCGGAATTTCTTTTCCCTTGCCGTTGCCACCCATATCGTAGGTGTAGGCCTTCATGCGAATCAGGTCGACCACACCTTTTAAACCCTTTTCCTGGCCGATCGGGAGTTGCACCGGAACCACCGCGCGCCCGAAGGCCTCATTGATCGATTCCAGCATGCGCTCGTGGTTGGCACGCTCGCGGTCCATGCGGCTGCCAATGATTACTCGCGGCATCTCGTACTCTTCAGCGTACTGCCACGTCTTCTCCGTACAAACTTCCACGCCGCTTACGCCGTCCACCACAACCAGCACGGCTTCTACCGCCGGAAGCGCCAATTTGGCTTCGTGCACGAACATATTGAAGCCCGGCGTGTCGATGAAGTTCACCTTCATCTTGTTCCACTCGGCATACGCCACCGAGTTGGCTATGGACATACCGCGTTGAATTTCTTCTTCGTCGAAATCGGTGGGGGCGGAGCCTGAATCGACCTGACCTAACTGGGGGGTTGCGCCCGCGGTATGAAGCATGGCCGCGACCAGTGAGGTCTTGCCCGCGTCCGCGTGCCCCACCAGGGCTACATTACGGACATTGACGCCTTCATAGACTTTCACGGATTCACCTCGAAACAAGGCATGATGTAAGTTCCCCGACAGCTCCGGAGAGAAGCTTGAAGCCCAGCGGGGGCGAGGTCTGCCGCGCGGAGGTTGATGCCGCGGTCGTTCGTCCTCGGGGACTCACCAGCCCTTAGAGCGGCCGGTTGCGGAGAGCCGAAGAGGAAAAATGTAGCACAGGGCCCACGGTTCGGACAGTGGGCCAGGTCACAGACGAATCAGCTGCTCACGCAAAAACGCCCGGCCATCGCTGGCCGGGCAGGGTTGAGGCGTGGCAACTCATCTCTCTTCGCTTATCTCCGCACCAGCGGTCTCGGTTCGATCTTCCACGCGACTGTCTCGTCGTGCATGATCGCCGTGTGTACCGCGAAGTTCATCTTCGGCAGCAACGACGTCAACTCGAACACCTTCACATCCGTACCCGTCATCTCCGCGTGACGAAACACGCCGGGTTCGGTCTCAGCGGTCTCATGCATGATGTTCTTCTGGTTCAGGAACGCCTGTGCTTCCGATTCGGTGACCTTGCCGCCACGATTGCCTGCCGTCATCGCTTCCGCCGCATACGAGCGCACCAGTTTCGGCCAATATCGTTCCAGCAGATCAGGACTGGCGAAGATGTCTGCCCACAGAATCTGCCCATTCACCGCCGCCACCACACCGACTGCATTCTTCGTGCGCAGCTCGTGGATCAGTGACTGATAGCCTCGCTGAATCGGTTCGATGATCTTGTCCGTCTGCTTCTTTACTTCGGAATTGTTCATTACTTGTGCATAGGAAGTCGTACTGTGGAGTTCGGCAAGTGCTCTTGGTGCCGCCGGAACGCCAGCCGCGGCTCCTTGTACCTCGACTGTCTCTGTGGCTTTACTCTGAGAATCGCGCACCGACGCCCACACTTCCTGCTGGTTCTTGTTCGCCATCGCCTGAGCTCGAACCTTGGGCTGTGCTAACGCACCGGCGCCGAAGTTGTCGCTGTGTGCCACCCAGCGTCCAGGTTCCACGCAGAACACACCGAGATCAATAGGATCACTTTCCGCCGGCACGATGCGGTCTTTGGCGATCACGCGGTCCTGCTTGCCCCCCGTTACAATCTCGCCGGCCAGCAAAAGCAGCGGCCGCTTCGAGTTATTCACCAGCAACAGCGTGTTCACCTGCGCGTCGCCGCGCGGACGAATCGGCCTGTGACCTCGAATTAACGGCTGGATATTTCCTGACTCGGTCACGACCACCTCGCCGGATCGAATGCCCTCATCGAGCGTCAGGAAGCTCGAGGTGCTGTGCTGGTCCCGCGCGACCACAGGAAAGATCGTCAAGTTCCCCGAAACTAGCGGCGTAAGAACGCGGTATTCATCGTTTCCGGGCACTTGGCCGGCGCGCACCCGGAACGAACCAGCAACCGACAGCAGCAATGCAACTAACGATAGAGTTAAGAACAGCCGAGCGCTACGCATACCTGATCTCCTGACAGCGCAAAAACTCGTGGCCCATGGAACAAAGGGTTCCCATCCGCGAACGAGGCTGTTCGCGCCTGCTTTCAACTCCGGAGCGGAGGTTGAGGGACCTTTGGGAATCCGCTCCGGAGTGCCTTTGGGTTTCCCTTTCTGCACGAGGAACGTCAAAGCAAATACGACTTGCAGTCACGCGGTCAAAAACTTGTTAACCTTAGTGGGACGAATGGCTGGCACCACTCAATCCGCGGTCAGTCCGGAGATTCGGGCCGCCGTGTCAGCACGCCTCGACGAGCTCTTCGCGCGCTCCGGCGCAATCTCGTTCGGAATCACCAAACCGGAATTCGAGGGCTGTCTGCAAGCCATCGCCGCGAAGTACCTGCCTTCAGACACCTCTCGTCGTGAGGCGGAAGAGTTCGTGAGTACATTGCGAGTGGAGGAAATCGTTCTTACCCGCGCCTGTGTCGCTGGAAACGAACGTGCCTGGGAGCAGTTCATGGCGCGCTTCCGCGAATTGCTCTACGACTCCGCCCTCGGCATCGCCAAGGAAGCCTCGCAGGCTAAAGACCTCGCTGACTCTCTTTATGCAGACCTGTACGGACTGAATGAGCGCGACGGCACGCGTGTCTCGAAACTTGCCTCTTACATGGGACGTGGTTCCCTGGAAGGCTGGCTGCGTACGGTCGTCGCTCAGGAGTTTGTCAATCGCTATCGGGCCAAGAAGCGCCTGGTTAGCCTTGAAGAAGAGGAAGAAGAAGGTTCGCAGTATGCGGCTCCCGATCCAAATCCTGCCGCGCCGGTTGATCCGCGGGTCAACGATGCGATTTCCGACGCCTTGGCAACTCTCGATTCCGAATCGCGGACCATCCTCTCGGCGTATTATCTCGACGGGCGAAAGATGGCCGAAATTGGCCGCATGCTTGGCTTTCAC
>DASTGW010000137.1:0-6307 GCA_035718705.1 Terriglobales bacterium
AAGCAGGCATTAGCAGTAGCGAAATAGGGTTTGATTTTACTGGGTACTCGTGACTGGGTACTGGAAACTGAATGGCAAACGTACTCGATATTCGGCGGCGTATCCGGAGCGTGCGCAACACGCGCCAGATCACCAAGGCCATGAAGATGATGTCGGCGGCACGCCTGCGCAAGGCACAGGACCGCGCGCTGGCCGCCCGTCCTTATGCGCAGATGCTCACCAACGTGTTGAAGTCGCTGGTGACACGCGCCGAGATCTACGATCCCGAAACCGGCGAAGTGAAACACCCTTTGCTGGCACGCCGTCCGGAACGCAATGTCGCACTAATCGTGGTCACTGCCGACAAAGGTCTCGCCGGTGCTTTCAATGCCAACATTCTGAAGGCCGCGATGCGCTTCCTGGAATCGAAGGGCGCGCAGACGGTGAACATCGAGTCCATCGGACGCAAGTCGCGCGACTTCTTCCGCCGTCGCTTCCCGGTTCGCGCTGCTGAAGCGACCGAACGCGCTGGTCGTGTTCAAGTCATCAGCGAACGCTTTGCATTGCCCAAGATCGACTTCGCGCTGGCGCGTGAAATTGCCGAGCGCGTAGTGGATCAATATTGCAACGAAGAGATCGACGCGGTTTACCTGCTTTACAACGAGTTCAAGTCGGTGATCGCGCAACGACTGGTTGTAGATGAGATTCTGCCGATCGAAGAGATCGGCAAGGACGATGTTCGGCACTCCGAAGAATTGACGCGTGAACAGCGCGAAGCGGCTGCAGAAGCGGCGAAATCGGCAGGTGTTTCCTTGCAGGCCGCCGATACTTCAGACATCGACGCCCGGGCCGCGCAGTTCGGTGCGCAGCAGGTGGATTACATCTACGAGCAGCCGCCGGACGAGTTGTTCCGCGACTTGCTGCCGAAGTACGTTGCGATACAGATTTACCGCGCGTTGCTGGAGTCGAACGCCGCCGAGCAGGCCGCTCGCATGACAGCCATGGATTCGGCAACCAACAATGCAACTGACATGATCGACCGCCTCACGCTCACCATGAACCGTGTACGCCAGGCATCGATCACGAAAGAGATTATCGAAATCGTCAGCGGCGCAGCAGCGCTGTAGCAGGAGTCAGTACCCAGTTCCCAGTAGCCAGTAAAGGCACTGCGGCTTAGAACTGGATACTGGAAACTGGGTACTGGAAACTTTTTTATGGCAGAAAATATTGGCAAAGTAATTCAGATCGCTGGACCTGCGGTGGACGTGCAGTTCCCTGAGTCGGCGATTCCGCCCATTTATCAGTCGATACGAGTAGTCAGCGAAGGCTTCAAGACGCCGACGCCGATCGACATCATTCTCGAAGTGCAGCAGCACATCGGCGAAGGTCGCGTGCGTTGTGTCTCGATGCAGCCTACTGACGGCCTTGTCCGCGGCATGAAGGCGATCGACCTAGGGGGTCCCATTCGCGTTCCTGTGGGGCACGGCACGCTTGGCCGCGTGATGAACGTGATTGGCGAGCCTGTGGACGAACTTGGTCCGATCGTGACCGAGAAGAAGTACCCCATCCACCATCAGGCGCCTTCCTTCGACCAGCAATCGACCCGTGCCGAAATGTTCGAGACCGGTGTGAAGGTCATCGATCTCATCCAGCCGTTCTTAAAGGGCGGAAAGATCGGACTCTTCGGAGGCGCCGGTGTCGGCAAGACGGTCGTCATCATGGAACTCATTAATAACGTCGCGAAACAGCACGGTGGATACTCCGTGTTCGCCGGCGTCGGTGAACGTACCCGTGAAGGAAACGACTTGTGGCTCGAAATGAGCGAGTCGGGGGTAATCAAGCCGGGCGATTCGAAGAATTCGAAGGCCGCGCTGATCTACGGCCAGATGACCGAGCCGCCTGGAGCACGCCTGCGCGTGGCGCTGACCGGCCTCACCGTCGCCGAGTACTTCCGGGACGAAGAAGGCGCTGACACGTTGTTCTTCGTCGACAACATCTTCCGCTTCACTCAGGCCGGTGCTGAAGTTTCTACGCTCCTCGGACGTATGCCGTCCGCGGTGGGATATCAGCCAAACCTCGCGACGGAGATGGGCGAACTGCAGGAACGCATTACATCGACGACGAAAGGTTCCGTCACCTCCGTGCAGGCGATTTACGTGCCTGCTGACGACTTGACCGATCCTGCTCCGGCGACAACGTTCGCTCACCTGGACGCAACCACTGTGCTCTCGCGTCAACTGACCGAGCTCGGCATCTACCCTGCCGTCGATCCATTGGCTTCGACCTCGCGCATTCTTGATCCGCACGTTGTGGGACAGGAGCATTACGAAGTCGCGCAGGGTGTAAAGCGAATCCTGCAGCGTTATAAGGACCTGCAGGACATCATCGCGATTCTCGGTATCGACGAACTTTCGGAAGACGACAAACTCACGGTCGCTCGCGCTCGAAAGGTACAGAAGTTCCTGTCGCAGCCGTTCCACGTGGCCGAAATCTTCACTGGCTTCAAGGGCGAATATGTCAAGATTGCCGACACGATCAAGGCATTTAAGGCAATCATTGAAGGCAAGCACGACGACATTCCGGAACAGGCCTTCTACATGGTCGGCACTATCGACCAGGTTTTGGAAAAGGCCGAGAAGCTCAGAGCAACGGCGAGCGCGTAGAGGACCGGTCGTTGGTTATCAGTCGTTGGTCGTTCGCAGTTCATCGGACTGAACAACGAGATATTGCTAACGACGAACGACCAAAGACTAACGACTGATTTTATGGCAGACACTTTCGAACTCGAGATCGTCACACCGGAAAAGCTGGTGGTGAAAGACGTGGCGGAAGAGGCACAGATTCCCGGCAAAACGGGCTATCTGGGTATTCTTCCCGGCCACGCTCCCTTGATCACCGAACTGGCAGTTGGGGAGATCACTTACAAAAGCGGCGGCACAGAAAAACACATTTCCGTGGCGTGGGGCTTTGCGGAAGTTTTGCCAACCAAAGTCACCATTCTGGCGGAGACAGCAGAGCGTCCGGAAGAAATCGACGTTGCTCGCGCCCAACGTGCGAAGGCAGAAGCGGAACGGGAACTCAACAGTGGCGCCACCGACCTTAACTACGACGACGTACAGGCCGCCATCGCTCGCGCCGAGACTCGCATCGAGGTCGCCGGCAAGCAGTAGGAACACACCTTTTAGTTCGAGCCCGGCACACGGCCGGGCTTTTGTCTTGCAGCATCGGTGCATCCCGCATTACTACCCGGATCACTTCCAGATGCTATAGTGGATTCGTCTCGTGCATCGTTCGCGGAAATCTTTGTCTGTTTCTCATCGGCTCGCCCTGAGCATTATCCTCGCCATCGTTCTTACCATGACGGGTGCATGTAAACGTGCTTCCAACCTGAACAAGGAAGTCGCGTACGTCAATGCCCCGCAGGTGGTCTTGCGGGATCGTTTGGCTCCCATTTTTGAGAAACGAGGAACCGTAAAGCTAGGCGATAAGGTCTATGTTCTAGATCACCAAAAGCGGTTTACGTTCATCCGCACGGAGCGCGGAGAAGAAGGCTGGATCGCCGACCGATACCTCGTTGACGCAAACGTCTACAGCCAATTCGATAAGTTGGCGAAAGAAAACGTCAACGCTCCGATTCAGGCACGCGGCACCACCCGATCGTTGGTAAATCTCCACGTTTCTCCTGGCCGCGACACGGACCATCTCTTCCAACTCACAGAAGGCGAGAAAGTTGACATCCTGAAGCGCAGCACCGCGGAGAAACCCGCGGCCCTGCAACCGAAGCCTTCCAATGTGAAGAAGACCGCCGGCTCTGATACCGAACCTGCGGGTCCGGCTCTCGAAGACTGGTCTTTAGTTCGCGGAGCGAATCATCGCGTGGGATGGGTCTTGGCCCGCATGGTGGATATCGATGTCCCCATCGACATCGCGCAATACGCCGAAGGTCAGCGTATCGTTTCCAGCTTCGTTCTGAACACAGTGCAGGACGAAGACAAGCAGGTCTCGCAGTATCTGCTGATGTTAACCGATACCAAAGATGGTTTGCCCTGGGACTATAACCAAATCCGCGTGTTCTCCTGGAATTTGAAACGTCATCGCTACGAAACCGCGTACCGCGAACGCAATCTCGACGGCTTTTTCCCTGTGACGGTGGGCAAAGAAGATTTTGGTAAAGAAGGCGTGTTGCCGACCTTCACTCTCCGCGTAAAAGACTCGCAAGGTAAGCTGCAGGAACGAAAATATCGAATGATCGGGCCTATTGTGCGTCGGGTCGCTACGCCAGAGGAACTCAAGGCAGAAGCTGCGGACCGGGCTGCGAAGAAAGCTTTGCAACCGCCGTCGCACCGTAAAAAGAAGCGCTGAGACTCGGCCCAGCTACTCGCATTTGCCCTGTGGATCAGGCAAATTCCTGACAACTGCCTGTATCCCTCTGGAATCCTACTTTACGTAGGTGGGATGAAAGATGGCAGAAAAAGTTAAACAGCTGAACCTGAAACGCGATTACAAGAACTTTCTTTACTTCATCGACGGGGATGGAAACGTTTGCCAGAAGCCAAAGTCTGGCGAAGGGGAATCTAAGGTCCTGGTGCCAAAAGCCGTTGAAAGAGAGGGCCAATACCTCTATTTCATCGACAAAGAAGGCGACGTCTCCCGCTCCGCTCGCGGAACCCGGGCGAAGAAACAGAAAGAGGCAGCCTGAACTCCTTCACAACCTGAGTACAACAAAGGTGAGTAGAAGCTCATCCTAACGTGGTTGGTGTAGCCACAACTGGGAGTCGTGTCACTCGGTAGGTGAATGTCACTCGATAACGCCTGGAATATGTACATTTTCCGCGACGGCAAGAAGGTACATCGCGGACCTAAGTTGCTCGATGAATTCGCCGCGAAACTGGATGGCGCTCATTCAGGGAACGCTGCGGCGCGCACGGCTCTCACAGATTTGCTGCTTCGCGCTGGCGAACTTGAGTGCGCACTCGGCGACGAGAGTTCCCCACACACTTCCCTGCTTTCCACTATTACGGATGAAATCGCCGCTGCTCTCGTGACCGACGGTACGGTCCACGGTGATGATCTTGCCCGGCGAGCGCGACGGATCGTTGTTCCAGAGACGGTGAATATTGCTACTCCGGAAGGGTTCGCGTTCTACGCCTTGCACCCTCTCGATTACGCGGAAGCCGCGAGCACAGTGGAACTGCACAGCCGGTTCGTAGCCGTCGTGGGGATTCGGAGTATCGGGACCACTCTCAGTTCCGTGGTGCAAGCGGCGTTGCGGGCCGAAGGATTGCGCGTGGAGCGCACCACGGTGCGCCCCGTCGGACATCCCTATAACCGCGAGGTCCGCTTCAACCCCGAACAGGCAAAATGGATCGCCTCCATGCTTCAGCATCGGGCCGAGTTCGTGGTGGTCGACGAGGGCCCCGGGATGAGCGGTTCCTCCTTCCTGTCAGTCGGCGAGGCGCTTCTGGATCATGGTGTACCGCGTCACTCCATTTCCTTTCTCTGCAGCCGAGTTCCAGATCCGGCTTTGCTGAAGGCGGAAGATGCAATCACGCGTTGGCCTAGCTTTCGCAGCTACTACACCAATCCGACGCAGTTCCTGCCCCCTGGGGTGAAACACTACATCGCTGGCGGAATTTGGAGAGCCGATGTCTTCCCTGGCGAGCATGATTGGCCGGCGTCCTGGCTGCAGATGGAACGTTTGAAGTTCCTGTCGGAAGATCGGCGGACTTACTTCGGCTTTGAGGGCTTCGGCCGCTTTGGCGAAGAAGTGCACGAGCGGGCGAAAATGATCGCTGAAGCAGGGTTTGGCGTCATGCCGGTGAAACGCGAGGAAGGATTCGGCATCTATCCAATGCTCAGCGGTCGTTCACTGAGCGTGCAGGATGCTACGCCCGCACTCCTTCAGAGGCTCGCCACTTACTGCGCCTTCCGGGCCGAACGCATGAGTGCGGAAGTAGAAGAAAACACCGAGTTGGAGAAGATGCTGCGCTTCAACGCTCGCGAGGACCTCCAGGTGGAACTGCCCCTGGAACTCTCGACTCTTCGCTTGGTGAAGCCAGCGGTAGTCGACGGCCGCATGCTTCCGCATAAGTGGATCGACAGCGAAGGCCATTGCCTCAAGATCGATGCGGTCACCCACGGTGACAATCACTTCTTTCCCGGTCCCACCGATATCGCATGGGACCTTGCGGGCACCATCGTGGAATGGGAACTCGACCCAGAGCAGCAGGCGTGCTTCTTGGGCCATTACTTTGACACCAGCGGTGACCACGCCGCAAACCGCATTTCCGGATATCTCCTCGCGTATTCGGTCTTTCGGATGGCGTTC
>DASTGW010000138.1:0-3788 GCA_035718705.1 Terriglobales bacterium
TCTTCTTCCAGCAGTAACGCCAGCGTTCGTTCCGTCGCCGTTGCCCCAGCCGTGTCCGGATCGAAGTTCACCACGATGTTATGCGTGAACCGTGCCAGCAATCTTGCCTGCAAGTCCGTAAACGCCGTTCCCGACGACGCAATCACGTTCTGGAAGCCCGCTGCGTACACCGAGATGCAGTCCATCTGCCCTTCGACCACGATGGCATACCCAAGCTGCCGGATCGCTTCCTTCGCCCTGTCGAGATTAAACAGAACGCGCCCCTTCACATACAGCGGCGTCTCTGGCGAATTCAAATACTTCGGACCGGCCTTTTCGTCGGTCGAAAGCGTTCTTCCAGTGAAGGCAATCACCCGCCCCGCATCGTTGCAGATCGGAAACATAATGCGATTGCGAAACTTCCCATACAGAGGCGCCACCTTTTGCCCCTGCTCTCCCTGATTTCCCTCCTGTTTCCACGAGAACAAGCCCGACTCCCTCATCACCTCTTCGTCGAACTGTCCACGCAATGCATCCCGCAGCAGGAACCCGCTCTCCGGCGCAAAGCCAATACGAAATTTCTGGATGATCTCCGGCGTTAATCCCCGCCCTGCCAGGTACTCTCTCGCTCCCGCTCCATCCGGCTTGCGCAACTGTTCCTGGAACCACGCGCAGGCCCGCTCGTTCGCGTCCATCAACTGCCCGCGAATGCGCGCCTGCCGCTACTCCTCCGGCGAGCCGTACTCCACCTTCGGCATCGCCACGCCAAGCTTCTGCGCGATCAGCCGAATAGCTTCCGGAAACGTGACGTTCTCGATCTTCTGCACGAACTTGAACACGTCGCCCGACGCGCCGCACCCGAAGCAATGAAAGAACTGGCGCGTCTGATGCACCGAGAAGGAAGGAGATTTCTCTTTATGAAACGGACACAGCCCCGACCAGTTCTGCGCCCCCGACTTGCGCAGCTGCACACCCCACTCGCCCACGATCCGGACGATGTCAGCCTGCGCGCGCAGTTGTTCCTTGAAGTCGGTCCCTTTGAGGTCGGTAGAGGGCATCACGTTTAAGTATCCGCCACCCCACCCGGAAAGGCGAACATTCACCATCACAGCCGTGTGCACAATCTGTGGAAAAGCACCATTACCAGTGAAGAACTGGACGTCTGGAGGTCATGTTGAGGACGGCGAAGCCCGACGAAACATCCCTGCACTTCGTCCGAGAAGTCGCAATCGCCCGATGGCCCGATCATCAATGGCCCGATAGTTACGCCGGTTCCACCCTCATGTTCATATCAATCGCGATCGGCGAATGCGTCAGCGCGCCAACCGAAATGAAGTCCACTCCGGTGTCGGCATAAGCGCGAACGTTCTCCAAGCGAATTCCGCCTGAGCACTCCAGCGGCACACGCTTCGGCCTTCCCTTCACGCGCTCCACGGCTTCCTTCACCATCTCCGGCGTCATGTTGTCCAGCAGGATCGCCTCCGCTCCATGCTCGAGCGCTTCATCCAACTCGCGCAGGTTCTTCACTTCGATCTCCAGGATCTGGTTCCCCTGCCGATTCTTCAGCGCCTTTTCCAGCGCCGGAATGATGCCCCCCGCCAGCGCAATGTGATTGTTCTTGATCAGGATCCCATCCGACAGATCCAGCCGATGATTCTGCCCGCCACCGCACCGCACCGCGTACTTATCCAGCACGCGCAACCCTGCAACCGTCTTCCGCGTATCCAGGATTTTTGCCTTCGTCCCCGTGATCGCGTCCACGAACTTCCGCGTCGTCGTCGCCGTGCCGCTCAATCGTTGCAGCAAATTCAAAATCACTCTCTCGCATGACAGAATAACGCGAGCGTTATGACGGATCGTTGCCACCACCGCGCCTTTCGCCAGCTTCACGCCGTCGAAGATCTCTGGATGACTCTTCACATCCGGATGCCCTTCCACCGATTTATCCAGCGCCGCATACACCTCGAAGATCCGCGTGATCGCGCCCAGTCCGGCGAGCACGCAGTCCTGCTTCGTGCGAATCAGCGCCAGCCCCAGCTGTTTCGCGTCAATGCACGCCTTCGTGGTTGCGTCGTTCGTTGCCTTATCTTCCAGCAACGCGTTTTCGAGGATGCTCGTGATTCGTCTGCTATTCCAGTCCATTCGAGTCCATGTAGGGGCAGACGTCCTCGTCTGCCCACGCGCGCGCCAGCACGCGCTACTGCAGCCTATCCAACTCGTCCAACCCCGCCTGGTTCTTCGCCCTTAACATCTTCAACTCTTCCAGCCGAGCCTTGATGCCTTCCACCACTTTCGCCGGAGCCTTCGCCAAGAATCCTTCATTCCCCAACTGACGCTCCGCGTTCGCCATCTCTTTCTCGATCTTCTCGCGCTCTTTTGTCAAACGCTCGCGCTCGGCCTTCACATCGATCTTGCGCTCGAAGATCACCCGCACGTCGAACCTCGCCGTCGACCTAGCTCCCGCTTCCTTCGCCAGCGACTGCTCCGTGAACTTCACCGACTCCACGTTCGCCTGCCGCTCGATCGCCCCAGCGTTCGCCTCGAAGATCTTCCGCACGTCCGCCGACGCATGAATCTCCACCGGCGCCTTCGCCTTGGGCTCGATCTTCAACTCCGCGCGAATGTTCCGGACCGCGACGATCAAATCCTGCAGGATCGCCATCTCCGTCTCTGCCTGCACATTGATCTGATGCTCATTCGCCCGCGGATACCGCGCCAGCGCAATCGACTTCAGCTCCGGCTTGCCGTCATACACCGCATGCCAGATTTCCTCGGTGATGAACGGCATAAAGGGCGACAGCAATCGTAACGACGCCTCGAAAAGCGAAACCAAATTCCCCACCGCGCTCTTCGTTGCACTCTTATCGAAGCTGCCTTCAAACTGCAGCCGCGGCTTCAGCAACTCCAAATACCAGTCGCAATACTCGCCCCAGAAGAACGCATACACCGCATTCGCCGCCTCGTGAAAGCGATACCCCTTGAGCGCCTCGTTCACCTGCTTCGCCACCTGGTTGAATCGCGACAGGATCCAGCGATCCTCCAGCGTCTGCACCGCAAATCCCGGCACGCCACTCTCGCTCACATCACGCGCCAAGTCCCCCAGCGACCAAACGCCAGCTTCCGTCGCGCGATCCACGTTCATGAACATGAACCGCGCCGCATTCCATATCTTGTTCGCGAACGACCGATAGCCTTCCGTGCGGTCCGGATTAAACGCAATGTCCGTTCCCGGCGACGCCATGCTCGCCAGCGTGAACCTCGTTGCGTCCGTGCCGTACTTCTCGATCACCTCGATTGGGTCCAGCACATTGCCCTTTGTCTTCGACATCTTCTGCCGCTCGGCGTCCCGCACCAGCGCGTGGATGTACACCTCGCGATACGGCGCCGACTCCGCCAGTGCACTCGCGCCCTTCGGCACCGGCAGCGGACGATGTGGCGGCGCCATGAAGTGGCATCCCATCATGATCATCCTCGCCACCCAGAAGAACAGGATGTCGAACCCGGTGATCAGCAAACTCGTCGGATAATACGTCTCCAGGTCGCGCGTCGCCCGCGGCCAGCCTAGCGTCGTGAACGGCAGCAGCGCCGACGAGAACCACGTATCCAGCACATCTGGATCCTGCGTCAAATTCCCCTTCCCGCACTTAACGCACGCGGTAGGAGTCTCCCTCGCGACCGTGATTTCTCCGCAATCCCCGCAGTGCCACGCCGGTATCCGATGTCCCCACCACAACTGCCGCGAAATGCACCAGTCGTAGATGTTCTCCATCCAGTTCAGGTAGATGGTCTTGTAATTCTCGGGCGTGAAC
>DASTGW010000139.1:0-2663 GCA_035718705.1 Terriglobales bacterium
GTCATCATCGGCGCACTTTTCAATCACATGGCAGCGATTCTGTGGGTGATCGCCGTGATCGGAAATATTACCGTCATCCATCGTATCGCTTACACCTACGAGCAGACGCGCGAACGCGACCTTGAAGCGCAGCGCACCCAGTTGCCACAGCCGATCGAGTTGGCAAGACCGTAATGATTTGTAAGTTGTGATTGGCAATTGGTAAGTGATGAAGCGAAGTAGTGAGGCGGCGCATCTCTAAATGGGGAACTCAGTTACAAATTACAACTTTCAACTCGCCAATCTTGCTCATCTCCGTCGTCCAACTCGGTACCCTCTCTTATGCGACCGGACTCAAGCTGCAGTCCGAACTGATTGCAGCTCGAAAAGAAAACCGCATCCCTGACACGCTCGTTCTGCTGCAACACAAGCCCGTCATAACGCTTGGTCGCAATGCCAAGCAGCAGAACGTTCTCTTATCGCGTGAACTCCTGCAGAGTAAAGGGGTTGATCTTTTCGAAACCGACCGCGGCGGCGACGTAACCTTTCATGGCCCGGGTCAACTTGTCGGCTACCCCATTTTCGACCTGCACGGTTTTCCAACGTCAGGCGGGGGAACTCTGAAGCATCTCGGGGCCGTCGACTACGTTCGCAAGGTAGAGGAAGTTCTCATCCGCACCATACTCGAATACACGATTCCCACGAAACGCATCAAGGGTCTCACAGGTGTTTGGACCGACTGGTCGCATACCGGAGATCAGCAATCGCCCGATGACCCCATCACACGATCGTCCGATGCCAAGATAGCCGCGATCGGCGTCCACATCTCGCGCTCCGTCACCTCGCACGGCTTCGCGCTCAACGTTAACAACGATCTCGACTACTTCAAACTGATTGTTCCATGTGGAATTTCCGATAAGCCGGTCACGTCGCTGAAGAAAGAACTAGATCGAGACCTCGACCTGGATGAAGTCGCTCAGCGAGTATCTCGCAACTTTGGTCGCGTCTTCGATCGCCAGATGCTCCCGGTCAATACCGTCGACGAGCTCCTCGGCCGCGCCGTCGACACTCCAGCCAAAGCCCCCGATTCCATTCGTGCCTTCCCTGGCGACGACACATCCTGGGCTTGAGAGCTCTTTCTATTCTGAAATCCGCGAAGATCCGTTGATCCGCGTAATCTGCGTTCGCTTTATCTTCCGGTCAGGTAGGTCTTCGAGATCCGGTCATGCCAGCATAACTGATCTGGATCCACGAACGACCACAACAATCCCATCCCTAAGGGAAAGATCGACACGATCATCGACAGCGCGCGGTTTCTCCGCCGCTTCGCTCCGGGCAGCTCTCCGTCGAAGTTGATCAGCTGCAGCTTCGCCAACTTCATGCCAGGGGTAGTGCCGCTGTACACAAGGAACATGTATTTATAGAGACACCAGAACGTGACCGGTATCATGAACGCCATTTCAATTGTGGTCTTCGGGTCCGTAAGCAGCACCGCGGCATTCATCTTTGCCAGTATTGTTCCAAAGATCCCCGTCGCGACAGCAACTGTCAACGTATCAACGATCTCCGCAGCGATGCGTTGCGCCTGCGGCGCCACGCGGTACGGCAACTCGGCCAGTTCCTCTATGTGAGGAACACATTGGTCCTCCGGGACGTCCGGTTGCAGCGTGATGTCTGCCAGGGGAATCGCCACCTGCACGGCTTCAGGCACTTCTACGATGCGTGGCGTCTCGAACACCGGGTCCGCCAATTGATCGCGAGGTGGTTCCTGCATCATGGGCGGCCTGGGAAATACGATCAACTTCGCCGGCTCCGGAGTTGCTTTTACGACCGGTTCTGCGAACCCTGCAAAGCTCGCCTGTGTTTCCGCGATTGCTTCGTCCAGTTGCTCGTGCAGATCCGCGACCGTCGCGGCCGTGATTGGCTCCTCCAAGGCTGGAGCCGCGCTGGTATGCATGTAGCTGGGCGCCGGATCGGGTTCCTGGTACACCGGTTCAGGTTCCGGATCGCGTTCCGGACGAAGGAAGACATGGTTCGCCGTCGTCGATTCGAAGTTGAAGCTCAAAGAGCTATCGCCAGCGCTCCGCCGGCGGCGTGCCTTGTAATTCTGTAGCCGTGAGGCGAGTTCATCTTTCCAGCTGTCCGGGGTCAAGTTTTCAGTCGAGTTCATGGATGAAGAAGGGAGGTCGGTCTGCGATGCTTCCTGTGGCGCGATCGGGTGTCGATCACTTTTGCCAGATGCGAGTTCCTGATGACGATATGCCGTTCCGGCAACACTCGAGGCGAACTGTTCCTCTGTGTCTTGGTACGGCTCCATGTCATCCAAAACGACGGTTCGCGTCACCTTCTGGCGCGACTCCGCGCAGCGGCAGATCTTGCCACAGATGGAGCAGGACATCGCAGGTTTAGAAGAATGCCGAGAGCAGCGGCGGCCTCAACGCGAACACGATGAGCAATTTCCCAACGTGCGCTGGACGTGTTACCTTGCCCGATTAAGGCAATTCACGCGCTGATGACTGTCCGCACTAGAATCTTTATCACGGCCATCCTGCTTTGTCATTTGCTTGTCTGGTGCCCCCCCTGTTGTTCGGCGATTTATTCGCCGGGTCAAGAGGCGCCACCGACTGCCGCAAGTAGCACTCCAGCCTCCTTAAAAGCCGAAGAAGTGACCATCACGGCAGGCT